>DATLTS010000008.1 GCA_035533475.1 Mycobacteriales bacterium
AAACGACGACCTCGGCGGATCAAACCGGATGAGTCGACCGAAGGAAGCTAGACGACGCTGAAATCGTGCCATGGACGGTTCTTCGTCCATGCAGTCGATCGGGATCAGAAACCCGGTCCACAAGAGGATGTCGCTCGGCCCATTGCCGAGCACCTGGTAGGCAACGTCCACGCCACCGACCTGGACGTAGCGGGTCCTAGTGGGTGAGGCCACCCCGAGAGGGTACCGGGCAGTCCGAATGCACATCCATTGACCGTCCACTCTTGCCGGAGATCGAGCGGTTCCACATGCAACCTGGCCTAGCCCGAAAAGTGCCGTACCGGGCGTATCAACTCTCGCGAGCGTCGGCGATCGCCGCTGGGTCCATCTGGAGTACTCCATAAATCAGTGCGGCGTTTGTTTCCGGATTGATCTCGGCCTGCGACGATGTCGTCACAGCGACCGATCATCGGCTTCACGGCGGAGCTGGAGCGCCAGGCTGGGGACGACGAAGGACGCGAGGAAGATCGGCAGAAAGCTCTTTCCGGTGCATCGGAAGGCGACGGTTTGGCTCTCTGCGGCGTCGAAGGTCTGAGTTCGGCTGGAGTTTCGGCCACTGCGAATTTGCAGGGTGTGACGTCCAGGTTCGACTTGTATCTCGATGGTCTCGTTCATTTCGAGGGATCCGGCACGCTGACCGTCAACCACGATGTCGTACGTGCCACGTCGAACCTCGACTCCGCGTGCTTTATGCGTCAGCTTCAGGGTTGCTGTCATATTCGACCTCCATGGTCTGCCGGCCGTGGTTCTGATTTGTAACCGACACGGTCACCGACTCGACCGCGGCGGTGCGCGTCGGGTCCGCCAACGCGTAGGAGGTCTGCGGATCCCCGCCGATCCGGTTCATCGACCACAGCAGCCCGGCCGGCTCGACGTCGGAGTAGCTGCCCGCCAGCGCGGCGTTTTGGCCAGATCCACGATCCCCGCCCGGTTCGCGGCGAAGACCACCGACGATAACCAGGCCCGCCCGTCCGCGTCATCAGCCGTCGCCCGAACGGTGACCCGCTCACCCGGGCCAACCCGATCACGCTGACCCGGACCGGTGCGTCGAGCAGCGCCACGGGCTGATCAGCAAGCAGCCTGACATGCGTGGAGGTGCCCCCGCCGCAGCCGGCCACAGCCGCCACAACCGCGCACGCCACCCCAAGCGTGACCGAACACCTAGCCGACCGCGGCAACCCGAAACGCACGAACAGCCACTGTAGCAACCACCACGGTCGGATCACCCACATCGCCGGCCGGCGGGTTGCCGCCCCGGCCCCTGCACGGGAACCTGGCGAGTGCACGGCTACTGCCGTCCCGGTGTCGCTGTTCCTCGTCGTGGCCGCGACTTGCCGAGAAGCGGCGTAGGCGCGGTTTCGGCGGCCGGCTGGCGTGAGTCACTCAGCGATCTCCGCCGAATTCTGGCGTCTGGCGCAGACGTAGCGCACCCACGCCGAGCCGCGTCGAAACATGTCCTTGCTGTAACATGGTTAACAGCAAGACGACCCGGCAGGACCCCTAGATGTGGGGTAATTCAAGGCGATCTTGTATCGCTAACTCAGATACACCTCACCCGGTCGAGCGCCGGTTGCTGATCGCTCACGGGGTGCGAGCTGTATTCCTCACGAGCGGACGCCAGATGAATTCCTGGGAGATGCTCGCATTGATCGTGCGGTTCTGGGACTCGATTGAGCGAGCCGCGGAAACACCTGGTCCGTGGATCAAGTCGTTGACCCAGAACGGGCTCAAGGCGCTTGCGGCAGCTGGTGATCAACCTTCCGCAAAGCGACGGGACGATCGGTCAGCTGGCGCTGACTCCTGGGACGGTTTCCGAGTACAACGCGGATGTCAGGGCACTGCAAGCGAGTGTTCAGACGCCAAGTCCTTCGGCGGTGGCCGCCTCACCGGCAACGACCTCCGGGCCACAGTCGCCGATCGGGGCCGGCATCGACGGTGAACTTTGGGGCAGCGGGACGGTGTCCGATGGATCCGGGGCGTCGGTCAGTTACCTCGGATCGGCATTGGTCCGCCGCAGCATCCCGGGTGGCAGCGTGCTGGTTCCGGCCGGCTGGGCATACTTGGACCAGAGCATCCCGTCCGACCATGACGACGTCCTTTATTTCGATCCGGCCAATCCGACCGCGCGCTTCGAGTTCTCCGCATCCGGTTGCACCGGCTGTGTGACGAACAGCGGGCAGAATCCGGCCGGTAACCCGCGAGCGGTGCTGCCGGCGAACACCATCAGCTCGTTCATCTTTGACGGTCGGGCGGGTGCTGGCTTCCAGGAGAAGCCGTGGCTCGGCTACGACGTGAACGGCGTCGTGCTCGTGACCAAGAGCAGGGGTGAGGCTAACGGCTACGCGACCTACCGCGTCGCGCTACCCCCGAGCGACACGCCACTGGCGACGAAGATCCTTAACAGCGTGCAGATCAGCTGACTCGAGGCCGAGGAGCGTGCTCGGTCACCCTGCAACCGCTGACCCCGGAGGTCCGGGTGGTTGCGCCCGACGACACGCGAGCCAGCAGTTCCTCCTAGAGTGACCGCTTGCGGAGGCTTCCCAGGCCGAGCGCCGGCGCTCGGCTCGAGGCGATGCTTTCGTTGCAAGCATGTCTGGCCCTGTCAGCATGATCTGGCCCCACCGCCTCCTCAAGAATCAGTCAACGTGTTGCGACGATCACTGGAATCCGCCCCGTCATCCTGGGGCCAAGTCGAGTTGACACGGCCACATGTCCGTCAAGCGAAGGCAACCACCATGGACGTCGGCACTCGCGCAGTGCGACCAGAGTCAGTATTGCCCGACGGCGAACGATCGCTGCTAGTCGAGCATGGCCACGGCTCGCTGGAGGAGCTGGACCATATCGATGTAACCGAGACCAGCGTCGAAGTTCGTGTCCGGGTGTTGCTGCGGTACCTACCTGAGGTCGCAGCCCGGATGGGTCGCGGGGAGATCGTCTTGGGGACCTTGCAGCTGATCCTCAAGACGGAGACCGTGCAGCTGTCAGAGCCGCTGGGCGCCCGCCGAATCGAGACCGCACTGTCGGCCGAGTCGACCGAGCCGTAGCGACCCTTCTCGTCCACCGCAGAGGCTCAGCCCCAGCGTCCGGGTGCCGGCGCTCGCGGACACTGTCTGCGCTGGGGATGTGGCTATACTTATGGCCATGACATCAGCGGTGGAACATATGCCCCTCGCGGACGTGAAGAACCGCCTCTCCGAGGTTGTGGATCGGCTGGAGCGCGAACACGGCCGCGTCGTGATCACCAAACACGGCCGGCCCGCGGCTGTCGTGCTGAGCATCGAAGACCTCGAAGGTCTCGAAGAGACGCTTGAGATCTTGAGCGACCCCGCGCTGATGAAACGCATCAAGAAGGCGGAAGCGGAGATCGCTGCCGGTTTGGACGAGGTCCTCACCAAGGAGCAACTGCTTGACCGCGCTCGCCGACGGTGACCGGGCCGGCGTTCGAGGTGACGTGGTCGCCGACAGCACAGCGCGATCTACTACGGCTGCCGGAGAAGATCGTCACCGCCGTCGCCGAGTTCGTTTACGGACCTTTGGCTGACAGCCCACACCGTGTCGGACGACCACTTCATCTCGAACTCGCTGGCAGGCACGCGGCGAGGCGCGGCAGCTATCGCGTCGTCTACCGGATTGATGACGATCAACGGCGGGTTCGGGTCGAAAGCATCGACCACCGATCAGACGTCTACCGGCGCAGGTGACGCGCCGGTAGGACGCGCCGCCTCAGAAGATCAGCCATTCGGTGCCGCGCAGTCGCGGCCCAACTGCCCAGTGCCGGCGATCTCGCTCGGGTGATGGCGCAGAGGGTCGTTGGGCGAGGATGTAGCAGCGCCGGCTCGGATACTCCACTTCGGGGCGAGGCTGACGATCGATGGTTGCCGTGACCTGAAATCCGGCGTCCTCGATCTCGACCTTCACTTCGTCGGGATCGAGGAAGTAGCCGTCGATGTCGACACGCTCGCCGAACCAGCTGGTGAGGTGGTTCACCTGCCCACTGGCAAAGTCGGGCTCTCGACGTGGAAGGCGACTAGTAGCCAGCCGCCGGGGCGGACCGTGCGTGCGAGAACCGCGACCGCGAGTTCGCGGGCGGCCCCGACGGGGGTGAACCGGGCCATGTTCGCCCGTTCGACGGCGCGGTTCATCGCCGCTTGCAGGGTCTCGAGGTCGGGGACGTCGATGTCTTCGACGTCGATGCCTTCCTCGGCGAGCAGCGGCGCGAGTTCAGCCAGCATCTCCTGGGCGAGCCCCGGCTTGATCTGGACCTGCGGTGGTCCGGGTGGACGCTCCGGCCGCCGTCGACGCATGTCGCCCATGCGCCCATCGTGCCAGCACCTGCCGCCAGCACCCGCCGCCAGCACCTGCCGCCAGGCACGGCCAGGCACGGCCAGGCACGGCCAGGCACGGCCACGCACGGCCACGCACGGCGTGCCAAGCCGGGCCGCCGAGGCGGGCCCGCCGAGCCGGGCCGCCGAGGCGGTGACGGTCCAGTCGGCGGCCTCCTGGCGCAGCGCGTGCAGGCCGACCTTGATGGACAACATCGAATAGTTCCGAGCTGCGGCCAAGCCGTCCTCGTCCCAGCATGGGATGCCGGTGTCGGGATCGAGCGCGATCGACCAGAGCCGTTCGGGGGCGATGCGCAGGACGTCGACGACGGGCCAGAGGTACATGCCCTCCGACCACTGCCTGTCTTCGGTCGCTGCTCGCGGAGCGGCCGTCTCAACCGGCATCAACGGGCACCAGCTCGGCCACATCCGAGGCTGTCACCGCGAAGCCGCGATCGAGCGTCGCTACTCGGCCACGACGGGACCTTGCCAGGCCGGCGAGGTATGCGTCGGTCA
Source organism: Mycobacteriales bacterium (assembly GCA_035533475.1). Lineage (NCBI taxonomy): Bacteria > Bacillati > Actinomycetota > Actinomycetes > Mycobacteriales > Mycobacteriales bacterium. Next base: position 4,878 of record DATLTS010000008.1, read on the forward strand.
CCTGTCGGTGGCCAAGCACACGCGATAGGTCGACTTCGAGATAGGTGAGGTCGTCGAGCCACTGCTCGTGGCGGGCATGTCCGGTCAGCACCGTCAGCGCTGCGCGCGCGTCACCGCTGCTCGTGCCCTGGCGGACGAGCAGTCTGAGGAGCGTGCCCTGCACGGTCGGACAGGTCGCGAACCGGCCGGCTCGGCGAAACCATGCCCGGGCCGCCTCGTGGTGCACGTGCTCGGCCACCACCAGGGCCACCAGCACGTTGGCGTCCAAAAGACACGCGCCCCGGGTGCGCTCAACCATCCTCGTCGACCGCGGCCACGTCCTCTGCGGTGATCCGCCGCCCGACGCGCAAGGTCGGCAGCCCGCTGTCGGGATCGATCTCGATCGTGGCGTTGTGCGTCTCGACTGCAAGCGCTGAGCGCAGCAGGCTCGCGACCGTCCGGCTCAGGGTCTGGTGCCGGTCGCGGGCGATCAGCGCGGCTGCCTGATGCAGATCGTCGGGGAGATCGATCGTGGTCCGCATCACTGCATCGTATTTCGCATCAATGTGAACCGCAAGGCGATCGCGCTCCACGGCGACCGTGCAGAGCCGTCGGTCCTGGCCGCTGGGTGGGTCAACCATGGCCTGAGGCGCGGCGGTCAGGCAGGGTGCGGCTGCTCAGCAGCTCCAGCCGAGCGGTCGCGAGACTTCCGGTTCGCCGTGATCGACGAGGCCTTCGGGCACGGGTCGGACGCCTCCACCCGGTACGCGCTGGAGCTGTTCGCCAAGCTCGGTCTGCAGCTAAAGCGTCGCCACATCCTTGATCGCCGCGGCGATCCGGGCCGCCGCCGCACCAGGGTCGGCTGCGCCGGCGATCGGCCGGCCGATGACGAGCAGGGTCGCGCCGACGGCCAGTGCCTGCGGAGTTCAGCTATGGAGGGCCAGTCGAATGCCGACCAGGCTGCGACAATGCGCTGAGCTGCATACGATCAACCTGCGCCGACTGAGCAGCAAGAGTCCTGAGACCAGGATCGTCAACGTCGCCGTGGCCGCCGCTCGCACCAGCTGCTGTGGCCATCGGCCTGCGGCGAGTTGGGAGACGTGATGGGTTCGTTCGACGTGCCGCTGGGCGATGAACGCACCCAGCTCGACGCGTTCGTCGAGGAGTACCGCTGTGCCCTCGAGGTGACCCTCCACTGCCTCACCGAGGAGCAGGCCCGTCGCCACCTCGTCTCGTCCGCGACGACATTGCTCGGATTGCTCAAGCACCTCACGTGGATGCAGCGGGTGTGGTTCGAGGAGTGCGTCGGCGGCACGTCGCGTCGGGAGCTCGGCCTGGCACCTAACCCGGAGGAGTCCTTCCGGCTCACCGACGAGGACACCGTCGCCTCGGTCACGGCAGCCCACAGGGAAGCCTGCGGGACGGCCCGGACGGTGGTTGCGGACCTGCCACTGGATGCCATCGTGACCGGCCATCCGGCGGGGCCGCGGACGCTTCGCTGGGTGTACCTGCAGGTTCTCCGAGAGCTGGCCCACCACTGCGGACACGCCGACATCCTGCGCGAACAGGTGCTTGCCGGCTGAGTTCTGAGACCCAGGTCTTAAGGCCGCTGAAAGACCGGGAGCACGCAGGTCCAGCTGAACGGTCGATAACGAACTCCGGACCGTGGCGGCGTAGCCACCGCGGGCAATCGTCAGGACCGGATATCCCACCGGTAGGCCGGTCGACACGTCGGCAGGACAGATCTGTAGGCCAGCCTGCTCGTGAGCGCCAAGACAACAGCTTGGGGGAGCCGGTTGTCTTCGGCCTGCCGGTTTGCCGCCTCCGCAGCTCTGGATGGGTTGAGGAGAAACCGATTAGCCACGATCCTCCCAATCGCAATGAGCGGGAACGCCGGCTACATGGTCCCTGGCAGGAGGGATGATCTTCATGCCCACTAACGATCATGATCCGCCTCACTTCCATGTGAAGCGCGCCGAGCAGGTCGCCCGCGTGGTCATCGCCACAGGGAAGGTCCTGCCCGGCGCCACCCTCAGCGGTCGAGCCCTGCGCCTGGTCGAAGAATGGCGCCTGTTGCACCTGACGGAGTTGCGGAGAGCCTGGGAGAGCCTTCGGGATGGCCGGGTCCCGGCTAGCATTGATCCACTGGACTGAATTGGGAGGTACGTGGCTGTGCGGCACGTGACCGGGGTCGTCGTCGTGGCCGACTACATCGTCGACCTGACCTTCGACGACGGTTCAATCCGTCGCGTCGACCTTGCTCCGTTCCTGTGGGGCGAGATCTTTGCGCCCGTGCTGGCCGACTACGACGTGTTCTCCACGGTCAGAGTTGACCCCGAGATCGGGACGATTGCGTGGCCCAACGGGGCAGACATCGACCCGGACGTCCTTCATGGCGACGCTCTTCCCGCGTCCGGCCCGCTCGCGTCAGCTGGCTGAGCCAGCCTCGGCGCCATCCGGCCGGTCTTCTCTATTACGAGCGTTCGGGAACCGCGCGCGATCGCCGGTGTGAGCGTGCTGGATCCAAGGATGTTTCGGCGAGCGGTATCAGCCGTACCGGGGCGCCCCGCGAGCGGCATCATCGTTCGGCCGGATTGAACCGCCGTGGGATCGCCGGTGTGAGGTTGTCCGAACACCGGTCGTGGCGAGCGTTATCGGCCGCCTGCGGTCAGTGCATCGGCGGTTACTGGAACCCTGTCGACCGGCATCACGACGCGTCCTTGAGCGTGAAATGCACGCCTGCGTTGGTTACCCCCGAGCCCTGAAGGCGACTCTCAAGGAATCTGGCCGATCGGTTCGCTCGGGGGGGCCGTTTCCCTGTGTTTACAAGGCTTTCCGCCTCAGTCGTGAGCAGCGACGTTTTCCACAGGGCGTGCTGTGACACCTCGCCGACGGGGAGGATTCCAATCCGCAGCGGTCTCGTGAGAGGTACGCGACACTGGACGGGACGTCTCGCCCGCTCTATAACGGCGCGCTCTCGGGTAACGATAGCTTGATCCACGCAGAGTGGCCGGAAATACCCGGCGTCTCTGCTCGGGTCGGGAGGAGCCGGATGTCGGAGCCCGCCCGATAGTGACGGTTCTGATTGGTTCAGCCCCGATAGGTGCGGGCCCTCCTTAGCGCATGCACATGCACCCGAGCGGCTCGTTATGCGTTCTTCCGCGGGGAGCCCGGATCCCGCTCATGCCGATGAGCGTGCATCTGCTCGCCATAGGACCTACGGCTTCGGGGCGAGATTCGGCACGCGGACGCATCCTTGTGGCCGGCGTAAGCACGGCCGGCAGGTCCACGGACGGGGTGCTTGCTGCTTCTGGGTAGTGCGACGCGAGTCCCGCCCATGCGGGAGTGAGACTGCGGCTCGCAAAGGCGAGACTCCGGCGGCTGGCCGGTGCGGAACTGAGATTTCAACCTGGTTTCGCCTGTGCGGAGGTGGCCGGTCGACAATGCCGCGGGATGGCGGACGCGCGACGGCCCCCGCCAGCTGGTGGGGGCCGTCGCATGGTGCTGGGTGGCTACTGCGCGAAGAGCGGCGCGAGCCCGTTGGGGATCTCGAAGCCGCGCGCCTGCTGGTAGCCGCGGCGGGTCTCGCTGTACTGCGGCTCGATCGGCCGCGGGGCCTCGTCGGGCAGGAGGTCCTCCTCACGCATCTGCTGCACGATCCGATTCACGGGCCGAGTGAAGCCCTTGAGTGACCGCTCGGTGGCGTCCCAGCCGGCGATGGCGAACACGTCGGCGCGCTCAATGCTGCCGCCGCACCTGGCTGCAGCGACGATGACGTCGGCCTGGACGCGGCTGCCGTCGGCCCGGAGCCGCTCGAGGAACTCCGCGGCGAGCGCGGGGGTCCAGCCGTCGATGTTGGTGTCTTCGTCGAGCTCGATCGGCGTGTGAGCAACCGTCAGGATGTGCCCCGGCTGGGTGTACTGCTCGATCTGCTCAATGATCGCCGCGTGCAGGGCGGCGATCGTCTCGCTGTTGAGCCCCTGTAGGGGGACCTCGTACGTGAGTGTTGCGGTCATGCCCTTGCTCCGATCTGCCGGCGGGGAGGTCCCCTGACCGGTAGTGGGCACCCGTGCGTGTCAGGCCCAGGTGGCCGGCACTTTGCCGGCGAAGAAAAGAATAACAGGTCTCCACTATGTAGAGCAACTGTGTCGCACTGTGCCGCGCACTAACTGATGACCTGTGGCCCGCGGCTGCATGCTGCCGCCAGTCTGCGCCTGTGAATCCTGTGCGTGGCGCTTCACGCCACCTTCGGGCATGCCGATACGGTTCCCTGACGGTTCTACTCTAGGTACCGTCCTGGTACGAGAGGAAGGGGAGGCTGTCATGGACAAGATCAAGCCGCTGGCGTTCGTCGCAGCGGAGATCCGCACCTCGTACAACCCCGCCCTTGTCAAGGACGAGACGCTGGCGGCTATCCAGGACCGCGTCGGCACGCTGCCGGTCGCCCGCCGGGAGCATCGCCAAGCCATCGTCGTCGGTGGCCCGCCGCAGCCTGGCCAGACTGTGCTGCGCCTGATGGCGGCGGACAGCACGACGTCGCTGACGCTGGCGGCGGGATCGATCACGTTGGAGACAACCGCGTACGAGACCGTCGAGGTCTTCACCGGATTGCTCGAGGCGGCGCTGGTAGCAATCGGTGAGGTCGCGCCGCCGCAAGCGGTCGAGCGGGTCGGTCTTCGGTACGTCAATGAACTGCGGGTGGCCGTGAGCATCGAGACGCCGCGGCAGTGGGAATCGTGGGTGTGTCCGGAGTTGCTCGCGGGTCTCGATGGTGCAACGGCAGCCCTGGGCGCTGCCGGTGTCGACGGGGTCGAGTTCAGCGGGGCGCAGACGGTGCTGAGCTGGCAGCTGAGCCGTCATCGGGCGCTGGTCGCGCGGTTCGGGCCGGTGTTCGGTCCGCCGGCGGTCGGCAATGACCCGCTGCGCCGGCCTGTGACGCCCCCTGACGGCCCCTTCTTCCTGGTTGATCTTGACGGATTCTGGCCTAGCGCTCCAGCGAGCGCGGAACCGTATGACCCCTCTTCGTTGTTGAGCACGGTGCGGGAGCTGCATGCGCCGATCGAGGCCACGTTCCTGTGGGCCACCACTAAGCAGTTCCGGAAGGAAGTCCTGTGACCACCGCCGCCCCTGGCACTCCGTATGCCAAGCCGACCCAGGCCGAGAACGTTCGCGTTCCCGACCTGGGGCAGGACGGCACCGCGAGCCACACGCGCGCGCTGAACAACCAGGCGGCTGGTCTGCGCGACACGGTCAGCCAGCTTCAGCAGGACGTCGAGGCGATCCACCACGACACTAGCGAGCTCGACCTGCAGAACCGGGCTGCGGAGATCAACCGGGACAGCAGCCTGGTCGAGATGCTTGAGGACCTGGCGGACCGTGGCATGTCGTGGTCGGACATCGCCAAGGCGGTCTCGGTCACGCCCGCAGCGATCCGCAAGTGGCGTCGGGGCGAGGCCGCGCAGGGCCGCACGCGAATGCTGGTGGCGCACCTGTTGGCGCTGCTCGAGTGCCTGGAGCGCGCGGCTGTCGCGGAGCCGGTTGCGTGGCTGATCAGCCCGCTGACTCCGTCAGTGCTGGTCACGGCGTTGGACCTACTGCGCTTGGGCTACACCCAGGACGTTCTCGATCTGGCCTACCGGCGGACGGGCGCGACGGTCGTGCTCGACAAGCACGTCCCAGACTGGCAGAGCACCCGTAACCGGCGGCTGCAAGTCGAGGTCGGCCCCGATGGCGAGATGAGCCTGGTGCCCTTCAACGGCTGACAGGGCAGGCGCGGGCGGGCATATGCGGCCGGCCTAGGTCTTGGGGCGCGGGTACCTGCTCTGCAGTTCGACACGGATTTCGCGCTGCGCCGCGACCTGGGTGGGCTCCTTGCCGTGCAGGCGCGAGCGCAGCGACGTCTCATCGTCGGACGCTCCCAGGAGGTTCTGGAACTCGGCTCCGAGCTCGTTGATGCGCTCCTCGAGCGCGGCGGGGTCAGTGATCGTCTCGAGGCTCAGTGCCCGGTCGCACCAGTCCTGCTGCAGTGAGAGCTCGTGCTGGATGGGCCGGATGAGCTCAGTGATCTCCTGCTCGTCGGCGATGAACCGCGCTAGGTGGTTGATCCAGCGCTGCAGCAGGACCATCTGGCCGTACTCGCTGAGGACTGTGACGCGCTCGAGCGCGTCGAACTGGTCGGTCTTGACGGTATGCAGCTGGTGGAACGACACCGCCATGGGCTTGTTTTGGCCGCGAAGGTCGGGGAGCGGGAACCAGTCGAAGTACTTCGTCTGCCACTCGTCCTTGTCGAGGACCTTGAGGACGCGGAGCTCAGCGACGACGAGCTCCTTGCGAAGCTCCGTGGCCGATCGCCGCATCGAGCACGGGTGCGCGATGATCATCGAAAGGGGCAGCGTAAGGCCGCCCGCGGTTACGACGTCGCGGAGCACGTCGCCCTGGGCGTACGGCCGGGTGGCCGGTGGGGCGTCCATGCCGAACTCGTAGAGCAGCTCCGGCTCGTCCGGCGCCACCAGCATGCGCTTGCTCACTGCTCTCCCATCTCCCGCGTCAGTATCCCCGTCAGGGCGGTTACCAGCGGGCAACTGCACGCCGCGGCGGTCACGCGTCCCAGGCGCACAGTGCGCGGACAGCGCTCATTCGCGCACAGGTGCGGGTTCTCGTGCGGGAAGGCTGCAGGCCACCGAGCGGGCCAGGGCAACTAGCACGCACGGCAGTGCGTCGGGTGCTTGCGCCGCGGCGGCGTTCGCCGACGGCGCTAGATCGTGACCGCACCCGCCCCGGTATGCAAGTCGCTCGGCGCAATCCGTTCATGCCGCTACGAGGAACCCGGCCATACCGTCGACCAGCCGGTCCGCACGAGGCGGCCTTCACGGCCGCTCGCCCGAGGCCACACTGGATTGCTAGTCCGCACCACGGTCGGGGCTACACGGCCGTGGAGCATGACTGCGCAAGCATGTGGGCATGGCGCTCGCGCACCGAGACCGGTTCCGCATCAAGAGCCAACTGTCCGATGCGCTCGAAGAGGACCGAGAGTGGACCTTCTCGCGGCGCAACCTGCTGTTCGGAGAGTTCGGACTGCCACAGCAGGACGGCGACTGGAACGGATTCTCGCTCGCGGACGTCCTGGCCCAGGCGAGCGACGAGACGCTGATCGAGTTGTACGGGATCGTGCTCGGCGTCGACACCAACGAAGTCGTCAACGTGGTGGAGTCGGCGCCGAGCGACAGCGGGTGGAAGTCCGGCTACGCCCGCGTGTTCCTCTCGCACTCCGCGCAACACAAGGAGTTCGCCGGCCAAGTCGCCGACGAGTTGGCGGTCATGGGCATTCACGCGTTCGTGGCACACGACGCGATGGAGTACAGCCAGCCATGGCAGGAGCAGATCGAGCATGCTCTCCGAACGATGGAGGCCTTCGTGGCCCTCGTGCATCCGGAGGCGCGGGACAGCGCATGGTGCAACCAGGAGATCGGGTGGGCACTCGGGCGCCGCGTCCCGCGCTACGTCGTACGCATGGGTGCAGACCCGGCGGGCTTCGTGGGTCGGGAGCAGTGGCCGAGCGGACACGCACGCATGGCGAAGCAGGTTGCGCAGCTCGTCTATCGCTGGGTGGCAGGACTGCGCGAACTCGGTCCATCCATCCTTGACGGGCTCTTCAGCGCGCTGACAGACGCCGGCAACTACATCGATGCCGGAGCCGCGTCCGAACGCGTCGCCGCGCTTGAGTCGCTTGCGCCGCGCGACTGGGAGCGACTGCACGAGGTTTGGTGGTCGAACGACCAGCTCCACGGCGGGGTGCTCGCGACACGAGCGATGAGGCCGTTCTACGAGCAGAACCGCCAGCCGTGGCCGCCGCCCAAACCTGCACCGCCCGCGCCAGTCGACCCGGACGAACCGCCCTTCTGATTCCTCCTGCGCAGGCTGCAACATCCGCTCATGCCGCGACGCGGTCGCTCACCGAAGTCCGCGTGCGACCACTGATCGCATAGTTATGCAGCTCGGGACGTCCATCCAGGTCCAGCCCGGCCGTGGAATCACCAAACAGAGTGCCAGCTACGGTCGCTCCGAGTCGGCGTCATTCGGGCGACCTAAGGCGCCGTTCGTGGATCAGGCGGTCCTTGCCCAGCCAGTCGCAGCTGACGACGGCATCTGTTCGGGTGGGCATGGATCTTCCCGCCGTCATTCCTCGGTCCCGAGTGAGAAGTGAAGCCCCGCGTCGGTTACCCCGGAGCCCTTGAGGCGACTCTCAAGGAATCTGGCCGATCGCTCGCCGCAGCCGACACTGGGGTCGTCCCGTCGGCTGACAAAGCCCCTGGTCGGGGGCTTGCCTGGCTTTTGGCACCGCAGGTCAAGGCGGGGCACCGCCATCGTCGAAGGAGGATCCCCTGCCGGACGGCTCGAGCACGCGTGTTGCAGAATACCAACTATGCAACACAAGGACTCCGAGCCGAGGCGCTGGTGATCTTCGATGGTGTCGAGTGGGACGAGAGCAACCTGGAGCATGCCTGCCGGCGGGTCACGGCGGAGGAGATCGAGCAAGTGATCACCAACGCAAGCACGATCCGTCGGCATCGCCGCTAAGCCGACCGCATCTTGTTCACCGCTCGCACCGACGGCGGCAAGCTGGTAACCGTCGTCGCCCGCTACGACGCTGGGCACCAGCTCGTTCGGCCGATCACCGCATGGGAGGAAACGTGACCGAGCCAGGGCTTGACGCCAGGGACAACCAGTTGGCTGACTACTACGAGCAGCACCGAGAGGACCGTAAGTGGGGCGAACCCGAGCCGGTGCAACGGTCCGACCGGCTGGAGGTGACCATCTCTGTGCGCTTCACGCGTAACGAGGTCGCTGCGGTCAGGGCTCGGGCTGAGTCCGCCGGCCTCAAGCCCACCGCCTATATCCGCCGCTGCGCCCTGGAAGTCGAGGAGCCGCCGATCGATCGGGGCAAGCTCTCCCAGAGCGTCGCAGCGCTCTCGCGCGATCTGGAGGAACTACGCCGGACCGCCGGCTGATCGTCCTGTAAGCCGATCCTTTGCGCGAGTCGAGGACTGCGTGACAGACGCCGATTCGGTGCTCGCGTTGCACGGATCGCCCGACGCTCGTCGTCCCATGCCGGTCCGCTAGTTTTGCCCCGCTGTAGCGTCAGCACGTGATCGGCCGCAACGCCGCCGTCGAGGTCGAGGAACCTGTGACCCTGCCCACCGTGGTGTTGGAATCGGTGGCCGATGCATAGTGAGCTGATGAGCGGCTCCGGCCGCTCTACGTACATCAAGACGCCGTGACACCTCACCGCCGTGAACGGTTGGCCGCCGATTGCCTCGGCCGCGTCCTCACCGCGGGCCTGCACCAGGCGTACCCGATCGCGGACCTCTGAGGACTCTGTGGTAGCCGGTGCTCAGCCTTCCCCAGCATTGTTGGGGAAGGATCGAGGCGCGTCACCTCGTAGCCGGCCCGGGCCAGCGGGAAGGACTGATGGTCAGCGCCACCCCCAACGTCCAAAACGGTTCCCGGTGGCTCGGGGAGGTGGTCCATGAGGTGCTGGTGGAGCACGTAGGTGCGGACCCGTCCCTTCACCGACTGGAATCGGGCGGCGCCACCCCTACCGTCCCGCTCCTGGCCAGGTGGGCGGCCGCACTGGACGCCGAGCTGGATATCACTCTCCGCCCACACGTCGCCTGACCACGAAGCGCAGGATCGGCGCGCCCGAGCGCAACCCTCTTGCCCAATCTGGGTAATGGGGTAGGATTGTGGACGTGAGCGAGCAGATCGTTGACACCGATGCCCGGGGCCGAGCCAGCCTGGGTCGGCCAAGCCGTCGCTACCTCATGCGCGAGGAAGCCGACGGCACCTTGATCCTCGAACCGGCCGTCGTCGTCACGGAGCTCGAACGACGATTCATGGCCAACGCGGCGCTGCAAGCCCAGATCGACTACGCCCGAGCCCACCCCGAGCAGCGCCGGGCTCGACGTCAGCGGCCCAGCTGACGGTGCCGCCCGTCCAGCTCGACCCCATTCCGGCGGACAAGCTCGACAGCCTGCACGCCACCCTGCCCTGGGTGGCCGCGGCCATCGAGGAGTCTCTGGACTGGATCGGGGCCGAACCGGTGGACCTCCGCGCCAAACGCCGGCGGTTCAGCAACGGCATGTGGGCCATCCTCCGCTCGGTCGCCGACGGTGAATGGCTCGTGCTCTGGGAAGAGGATTCTCCCGGCCAGCCCGTCGTCCGCTTCATCGGGGAGACCAGCTCCCTGTAGGACGCGGCGCGCATGTCTGCTCTCGGTCGGCTCTGGTGCAGGTGCGACACGCTCTGGTGCCGGCGCTCCCGACCGGATCGGCGACACAGCCCCTCGACGAAGCCAGGATGGTCCGTTGGACGAGCGGCGCTCGCGTCGACTCACGATCCGCTACGGCAGAGCCCGATCCGGCCGCATGGCGGGATCGGCTGAGGCGGCGAGCTTGATCCGGACCCCCAGCTGTTGCCGGTGTTGATGCCCGCGCCGGTGCGGGAACGGGCCTTCTTCGAGGCATACCTCCCCAACTTCATCGAGGGCACGTAATTCACCGCCGACGAGGCGATCCACATCGTCTACGACCACGCGGTACCACCGGCGCGGCCAGCCGAAGCGCACGACGTCACCGGCACCTACCGGCTCATCGACGACCCGCGGGAAGCGCGATGTTCCCCGCCCCGGGCCCGAACTGCCCCATCAGCTTCAACGACGGCACGCCCGCCCGAGGGCGGCGCGGCCGGTAAAGCGCCCCGGACGGTTCAAGCCGCCGGCCAGCCAGTTCGGGTCCTACCGGTTCGTGGCCGCTGAGCTGGTGGCGGGCACCCTGGAACGCGGATTCGCCCTGGGGGATCGGTTGTCCGTGCCGTTCGCCCGGGCCGTGTTCACGATGCTCCTCATCTCCGAGGTCCACCGGTTCGACGACGGCAAGGGCCGCCTCGCGCGCCTGGCCATGAACGCCGAGCTGAGCGCCCACGGTCAGCACCGGATCCTCGCGCCGCCTGTCGTCCGCGACGACTACCTCGCGGGCTTGCGAGGGTTATCCCGGGAGGGGGACCCGCGCCTCCTCGTCCGGGTGCTCGCGAACATGTGGCGCTGGTCCGCGCAGATCGACCATTCCACGGTGCAGAGCGCGAGGTCTGATCTGGAACGGACGAATGCCCTCGTTGACGCCACCGACGCGGAACGCGCGGGCAAGTGCTCGGTCTTGCCGAGCGATTTGGCGAGGGGCCCGACGTCCATCGCGACGTTTGTGGCCCGCGACGTCGGGGACCGGGAAAGCCGGTCAGGAGAACGCGATGGAGCCGTCCGAGCCAGCGACTCCGGCGGCCGCAGCGGTGCCGGACGCGGCGGCCGAGAAGCTGTTCACCGTGATGTTGACGTTGCTGTTGGTGCCGCCGCCGCTGGCGCCGCCGGTCGCGGCGGTTGCCGGCGTGCCCGCCCCGGCGCCGCCGACGCCCTCGCCGCCTCCGCCGCCCCCGCCACCGTTCGAGCCGTTGCTTCCGGGACTGGGGCCGTTGGTCCCGGAGTTGGCGGTGGTGGCGTCCGTACCGCTCGTCCCCGCGGTGGCGGTCCCACCGCCGCCTCCGCCGCCGCCACCGGCGATGAGGATCGGGGGACCCAGCAGCCCGCCGACTGAGTCGATCGGGTACAGGTAACTCGCGGCGCCGCCGCCCCCGCCGCCGCCGAGATCTGGGGCCGTTCCGGTGCCCCCGCTGCCGCCACTGCCGCTCTCGGTGTTCGCGACAACCTGCGACGTCCCGTTGGTCCCGCCGGCCCCGCCGGCGCCGGCTGCGCCGGTAGTGCCGGCGCCCCCAGCGGCGCCCCCGCTGGCTGAGTAGTACGCGAAACCGACGCCGTTCGGGATCGTGATGCTCGCGATCACCTGGACACCCCGACCCCCGGCGCCGCCGCTGCCTCCTGTGGGGCTGCTGCCGCCGCCACCACCGCCGCCGCCGGTCAGGGTGACGGTGTAGGTCTGTGATGAGCCGGTGTTGTTGATCCACGTCCCGCTGGTGCCCGGCGACACCGTGGCCGGCGGTGCGGTGGAGGATGCCGCGGCAGCGGTGGGGGCGAGGATCGACACGACGGCCGATCCGGCGAAGGCAGCACCGCCGACCAGAGCACCACGACGGAGCAGGGCCCGACGATCGAAGGCTGCCGCGAGCCGCGCGGGCACGCTCACCAGGCCGACCTGCGTAAGCTCGGACAGGACCGCCTCGGCCTCCTCGGGCGCCAGCAGAGTCAGCTCGGAGATCGCGGCCAGGTCTCGGGATCCGTCGCAGGCGGCGAGTACCTTGCGCGCACGGGCGTCCAGCAGGTGGGCGTGATCGGTGGCGAGGTTGTAGGCGACGGCCTCGGTGCCGACATCCCTGATCACGAAGCCGGCGTGGACCGCCATCGGGCACCGCGGCATGTTCACCCCCGGGTTGGAGCCGTCGCCAGACTCTACGGGTGCGGACCGGGGTGCGCCAGGAGTGACGCTAGGAACCGCCGTCGAGACGTGCCACCAGCTGCGTCGCCGCTTCGGTGGCCTCGCCGCGATTGCCCCGGACACCCTGGGCGCGGGTGGCGGCCGCGGTGACCGCGCCGAGTACGGCCCGGGGGCGGGTCCGGGCCGCCACGGCGTTGCCCAGCAGGATCAGCGCGCCCGCACCGGGTGACAGCGCGCTGAGTTCGGTGACGGCGCCCGGCAGGTAGGTCAGGGCCGCGATCAGGTTCACGTCCAGCCGGCGCGTGGGGGGTTTGGGCTGGCCGTGCCGGGGCTGGGCGCATTCGGGGGGCGTGGCGATCGGCCGCGGGTAGGCGCTGGCCCGGCCATCCGCGGCGAGGAGGGCGTATTCGTCGCTGTAGTAGTCCGCCCCCAACGCGACCAGGGCGGCGACCAGGGTCGACTTGCCTGCGCCGGAACGTCCCGGCAACAGCAGGCCCCGGCCGCGCCAGCCGATGACCCCGGCGTGAACGACCACCCAGCGCGGCGTGTGCGCCGCGGCCCACAGCACCACATCGGCCCAGACGGCCGGAGCGAGGAGATCCGCCGGCCAGCTGGCGAGCCAGCTCGGCCCGCGCCACACCTCGACGCCACTGGGGGTCGGGGCGAGTCGCCAGGTCTGGTCCGGCCGGATGTCGGCCCGGCTGGGGGCACGCCAGCCGTAGGGCGGCTCCGCGGCCAGCGACGCCACCAGGTCCGCCGGCCCGGCAATTTCCAGCGGCACGCCGAATAGCAGCCCCCGGTGCCCGGCTGCGGGGGATCCGGCGGTCATCGTCTCCCCGATCCTTCTCGCCGTGGCCGAAAGGCATAACGTGCGCCGGCAACCCCGTGCGGCGCTTACTGTAGGTGGCCACGGTGGCGGGGTGGTTCATTCCGGGTTGTCGTCACAGGAGACGGATGACGCTCAGCGAGTACGGCAGGCTGCTGGCCCGCAGCTGGCTGCTGGTCGTGGTTGTCACGCTCGCGGCGGTGGCTGCCGCCGCCGTCTATACGTTCACCCACACCAAGACCTACCAGGCCAGCGCCGAGCTTGTCGTTTCGGGCTCCACTCCGCTGCAGAACAACGACGAACTTGGGCTGCGGGCCCTCGCGCTGCAACGCGCTCAGGAGTTCGGCCAGGTGGCCGCGACGCCACCGGCGATCTCGGCGGCGATCGCATTGGGGGAGCGGGAGGGCGTCTATCCGCACGCCAGTGCTCCGACCGTGTCCGTGGCCTATGTGCAGTCGACGAGCGTCAACCAGGAAGGCAGCCCATTCATCACGGTGTCAGTCACGGACACCTCCCCGGCGCTGGCCGCCGCTGTAGCCAACGCCTACGCCAGCACCCTGCCGACGCTGGTTCGCCAGCTCGGTGAGCTGCCCGTCGGCGTTCCCGACCCGATCACGCTGTTCGCCCCCGCCAGCGTTCCGGGCAGCCCGGTCTCCCCCAGGCCAAGCCTCGATCTGGCATTGGGGCTACTCGTGGGGTTGGCGGTTGGGGTCGGCGCCGCCGTCGCCAGGGACGCGCTTGATGGACGGCTGCGCAACTCGGAGCAGGCGAGCGCGCTGAGCGGGATGTCGTTGCTCGCGGTCGTGCCGGTCGACGCCGGTGCCGCTCGGCTACCCGCCCGCACGGCTCCCGGGTCCGCGCAGGGGGAGGCGTACCGAATCTTGCGGGCCAATCTCGAGCTCTCTATCGTGGACGGGCTGTTCGGCTGTGTGCTCGTCACCAGCTCGGTGCCCGGTGAAGGGAAGACCACGACGGCATGCAACCTCGCCGTAGTGCTGGCCCAGACCGGGGCCCGGGTCGCGCTGGTCGACGCCGACCTGCGTCGCCCGATGGTGCATGAATTCCTGAATGCTTCCGGCAGCCGGGGGCTCTCCGACGTGCTCACCGGTGAGTGCACGCTGGCCGACGTTGCTCAGCGTTGCGACCAGGTGTCGGTGATCCCGGCCGGGCCGGTGCCATCCAATCCGAGCGAGGCCCTAGGCAGCGATCGGATGGCTACCCTGATCGGCGAACTGTGCGCCGCCTACGACGTGGTCGTTTTGGACAGTCCGCCACTGCTGCCGGTCGCCGACAGTCTGCTGCTTGCGAAACTTGCGACGGCCGTCGTGTTGGTCGCCAGGATCGGGCTGACAAGGCGAGCCGAGCTGCAGCAAGGCTGCGCCGCTTTAGCCCGGGCTACGACCGCGGTCAGTGGCCTCCTCGTAAACGCAGCCAGCGCCCGGGAGGAAACCGGGTACTCGGGCTACTCCGACTATTACGGCGTCCCGGGCGACCGGGAGATCCCGGTCGCCCGGGCGGCCCGGCCTCGCTGGCGTGGTCGCCTGCTGGCCCCGGCCGGGCATGGCGCAGAGCCAGCACCGACCGGGTCTGAGCCTGCCCGGACAACGGCGAGCATGACCGAGCGGCTGCGGCGCCGGCTGCGATGAGCCACCCGGACGCGGTCCCGATCGCTGCGGATCGGCTACGCGCGAGTGTGGTGGCCCGGAATATCCGGCTCGACAACCTCGCCGTGCGGGTGTCCCAATCGTTGACCGCTGAGGGTGTCCGGCATGTGCTGATCAAGGGCCCGACGACCGCGACGTGGCTCTACGAGCCGGCCCGGCCTTACCGGGACGTGGACATGCTCATCGCCTGGTCCGACGCCCGGGCTGCCGTGCGACGCCTGCGCCGACTGGGCCTGCGCACGGCCGACGGATGGTACGAGGGTGCGGCCCACAGCCGGGTACTGCTCACTCCGGAGGGCTGGGAGGTGGACCTGCACCGAGCGTTGCCGGGGACCGCGCCCGGCGACACCGGCCGTGGCGAGCTGACCTGGCGGGTCCTCGCGGATCACATCGTCCCCTTCGCGCTCAACGGGCACATCGTCTCCGCACTCGACTTGCCCGCGCGTTGCGTGGTCCTGGCGTTGCACGCGCTGGCCGCCCCGGTCGGCGCCCAAGAACGCCAGGACCTGGTCAGGGCGTTGGCCAAGGCCGGCCCGGCAACGTGGCGGGAGGCCGAGCAGATCGCCGAGGAGCTGGGTCTGCGCGCGGAACTACTCGCGGCAGTGGCGCGCGAACGAGGCGAGCCGGGCCCGCGGCTTCCGGCCGCGGCCTACCTTCGCCGGCGGGCTCGCCCGGCCGGCACGCTGCGCCGGCTGCTCGACGCCGACCGGGGCCAGCTGCCGAAGCTGATCTTCCGCAGGCTCCTGCCCAGCCCGGGCTACATGCGTTACGCCTTCGGCCCCCCGGTCGGCCGAGGCTGGCTGATGCGCGCCCATCTGCGCCGTTGGAGGCGGTTGGCGCGGCAGCTTCCCGAGGAGTTGCGGCAGGCCCGAGGGGTGGCCGGGTCCCCGGGTACTGACGACACACGACGTGTCTCCTGAACCGCGCCACAGCGCGGTTGCCGGTCGACGAGCCACCGCTATCTGCCTCTGTCGGTCCCGCGGCCCTACCAGGAGCGCGCGGTAGCTGGCCGCAGCCCCGTGGCGTATGACCCGATGCCGGTGGTTTGCTCACGGTGGGATTTCTGACGTCCGCCGGTTATGCGGCGGGCCGAGGGGAAGCGCTCGGACGCCGCTGGGAGCGTGCCGCGAGATCGCCGGGCGCCGTGGCGCGTTTCCCGACCCGGCTCCCGGCTGGACTCTCGAGGACACCGACGTGAATCGCGACCTGTGCGCTCTGCGACGTCGGACCCCGGCCAGCCGGGTCAGGCGAACGTGATGGATCCCGGCGTGCCGGCGACACCCGCCGGCGTGGGCGCGCCGGACACGCTGGAACTGGTGAGGGTCACGGTGCTGCCACCGTCGCTGGGCTGGTCGCCGCAGCTGCCGGCGCCGGTCGAGGGGGCAGTGGCCGAGCCGCCGGCGCCGCCGCCGCCCTCGCCGCCCCCGCCGCCCCCGCCGCCGTTTGTGCCGCCGGCCCCGGTATTGGGACCAACGGTCGCGCCATTGGTGACGGCGACGGTGGCGGCTCCACCATCGGCCCCTGCGGTCGCGGTCCCGCCGTCACCGCCGCCGCCGCCACCGGCGATGAGGAGCGCAGGGCCTGTCAGCATGCCGGTGCTGGGGATGTAGGGGTAGAGGTAACTGGCGGCGCCGCCGCCGCCTCCGCCGCCGAGTCCCGGGGTAGCCCCCGCGGCCCCGCTTCCTCCGTAGCCGGCTGCGATGCTTGAGTGCTGCGACCCGCCGTTCTGCCCGCCCGCCCCGCCCACACCGGCCGCGGTAGAGCCATTCCCGCCGGCTGCGCCCCCGTCGCCTGCGAAGTAGGCGACACCGGCCCCGTTATCGATAGCGATAGTCGCTGTGACCTCGACGCCTTGCCCGCCGGCTCCGCCAGCGGCGGCCGTCGAACTTCCGCCGCCCCCGCCTGCACCGCCGATCGCGGTGACGGTGTAGGTCTGGGTTGAGCCGCTGCTGTTGACGTACGTCCCGCTGGTGCCCGGTGCGACCGTGGCCGGCGGTGCGGTGGAGGATGCCGCGGCAGCGGTGGGGACGAGGATCGACATGACCGCCGATCCGGCGAACGCAGCACCGCCGACCAGCGCGCCGCGGCGGAGCAGGGCCCGACGGTCGAAGCCGGCTCGGAGGGATTCCGGCACACTCACCAAGCCGACCTGCGCAAGCTCGGACAGGACCTCCTCGGCCTCCCCGGGCGCCAGCTGGGCCAGCTCGGCGATCGCCTCCACGTCTCGGGACCCGTCGCAGGCGTCGAGTACCTTGCGCGCCCGGGCGTCCAGCAGGTGGGCGTGGTCGGTGGCGAGGTTGTAGGCGACGGCCTCCGTGCCGACGTCGCGGATCACGAAGCCGGCGTGGACCGCCATCGGGCACCGCCGCATGCTCACCCCCGGTTGGAGCCGTCGCCAGACTCTACCGGGTGCCGACGCCCGATCAATTCATCAAAATGCGCGCGTAGGTGCCGTAGCTTGACGATTGCGCGGTCAGACTAATGTGAATGTGATGGAGGCAGGGGTGCCACGACGGTGGGCCGGCTGCACCCGAGCCGTACGGGGTGGCGCTGGTACGTGCAGATCGACTTTTCCACGGCGCAGAGCGTGAGGCCTGACATGGAGCGGACGCATGCCCCCGTTGACGCCTCCGAGGCGGAACGTGCAGGCAAGTACTTGGTCTTGGCGCGAACTCGCGAGTAGCCCTGTGGGCCTTGCCCCGGAACGGACCGATCAGCCGTGACGGATGGTTGGCGCTGGAGCGACCCGTTAATGACAAGGCGCGCTAATGGTGTACGGACACGTGTACGGAGAGTTATTTTCCCTGATCAGAGCTTGATCGTTTGCTAGTTTTGTTCGCCTCCGCCCGTGCGGTGGCTACTCGGTGGCTACTCCGGTGGCTACTCGCCGGCGATCACCACGGCCCATGCTTGCCTCTGCCCGGGGGTCCCGGATCACGCACAAGGGCGTTCGCGGGGGAGGTCGCCTACCGTGGTAGCGGGCCGGCTCGGGGAGGCGGTTGGTGACGTCTAGCAGCGGTTCAAAACCCTCGCCGTAGGCCACCTGAACGACCGCCCGGGCGGCTTGGCGCTCTGGTCCGCCGGCAACCCTTGACGACGCCGCGGAACAGCGGGCGCGCACCGAAGGACATAGCCCGGAGAAGACCGCCGCGATCGCCGATCTGGCCACACAACTAGACGCAACGGTCGCCGGTGTCATCCTGGCGCTGCCTCTCCTCCGCGACTGATGAGGCTGCGGGCAGGTCTGGCGCCGTCTCTGGCCGCGCGGTCTCAAAGAGCCGTGGGACCCATCGGCGACGCGGGCGCTTTCGGAGAAACGCCAACTTCCGCATCGGACGGAGCACGACGATTTCCGGAAACACCGATTGCCCGCTCTCAGCGGAAATGGTAGATTACCCGAAGGCAGCAGGCCGAGACAGGAGGTGTGGCGTGTCATCCGGTCGGGCGGCTCTAGAGCGCGAGGCGGACATCCTGGCCGAGGGCTTGAACCAGGTGCGCTCCCGGCTCCCGAACGGGTGGAGCCTGGAAGCCCGCGGCGATGTGGCCCTCTTCGGGCCGGATGCGGTAGCCGAACTCTCCGCCCCCGGTGGGGAGCGGACGTCCCTTGTCATCGAGGTCAAGCGGAACCTGGTCACGAAGGACCTCGTGTCAGTTCTCGATCAGCTCAATGCTTACATAGCCGGCGGTTTCGTCGGCACTAGCCCGCGTTCTCGCATGGACCAGGCCGTGCCCATGGTCGTAGCGCGCTACTTTTCGCCACCGCTTCAGGCTTGGATGACTGAGCGAGAGGTGTCCTATGCCGACGCGACGGGAAATGTTCGGCTCGCTTTAGGCCGACCTGCCTTGTTCCTTCGAGATGTCGGGGCCACGAAGGATCCCTGGCGCGGCCCCGGCCGACCGAAGGGGAATCTGACCGGGGAGCCGGCGGCGCGGGTCGTGCGTGCGCTCGTCGACTTCGGCCCCCCGTACTCGGTGCCTACGATCATCGACTTGGCCGGGGCATCCAGCGGCGCTACGTACCGAGTGGTCGAGTTTCTGGCGGATCAGTTGCTGCTTACCCGGGAGGCACGCGGGCCTGTTGTCGGCGTCGAGTGGCGCGCCCTAATCGAGCGATGGGCCAAGGACTACGGGTTCAGCCGGACCAACTCGGTGACGAGCTACCTCGCACCTCGTGGCCTACCTGATCTGCTGTCGCGACTGTCACAGGTTGCTCCCGCGCCAGGCCTTCGCTACGCGGTCACGGGCACGTTCGCCGTACAGCGCTCGGCCCAGTACGCCCCTGCCCGTAACGCGATGATCTACGCTGATAACCCGGCCGCACTCGCCCAGCAGGTTGGTCTGCGCGAAGTCGAGACCGGCGCGAACGTCCTCGTCGCGAAGAGCGCGTATGACGTGGTCTACGAACGCCCGTCGGTAGTCGATGGTGTCTTCATGGTTGCGCCGAGCCAAGCGGCGGTCGACCTCATGACGGGCCCCGGTCGCAATCCAGCCGAGGCCGAAGAGCTACTTGCGTGGATGGAGGCAAACGCGGGTGAGTGGCGTGGCTGACGATCTGCTCGTTCGGGCGCGATCGACGCTGCTCGATGCGCTGATCGCGTTGCGCGAACACCGGGACTCCATCGTCGTGATCGGCGCGCAGGCGGTCTACCTGCACACCGGACTGGCACCGGTCGCCGTTGCCGAAGCCACGAAGGACAGTGATTTGGTCATAGACACTCGATCGCTCGGTGAGGATCCGCTGATCGAGGCTGCAATGCGGAGAGCCGGCTTCGAGCTGGATCGGGAGAAGCGCCAACCGGGTGCCTGGCTCAGCCCGGCGGGCATCCCGTGGATCTTATGGTTCCGGAGGCGCTAGCCGGTGAGCACGGGCGGCGCAGCGCCGACGTGCCGCCCCACCAGAAAGAGGCGATGCGTTGGGCTGTGGGACTCGAAGCCGCTGTCGTCGACAACGCGGAGATGGAGGTCCGCGCCCTGTCCCAAGATGACGACCGCCGGGTATCCGCGCGCGTTGCAGGGCCGGCAGCGCTGATCGTTGCCAAGATGCACAAGATTGGCGAGCGTCAAGACAACCCGAAGCGACTCGTGGACAAGGACGCCTACGACGTCTATCGGATCCTCGTCGCGGTGGAGACCGACGTCGTCAGCGCGTCGCTCCGACGGCTCCTTACCGACGATCTTGCCGGGGCGGTCACCGAGTCGGCATTGGTTAATTTGCGCGACCTGTTCGCGGCGGGGCCCGAAGCGCTGGGATCGATGATGGCCGGCCGAACCGAGGACCGTTTGGGAGACCCCGCAACGGTTGCCGCTTCCTGTGCGGTGCTGGCCTCGGATTTGCTCGCAGCTACCGATACCAGGTGATCTCTGACGCCTATAGGCCAGTGCTGCTTGGTAGCGGGAATCCGTTTGCAAGTAGGCGCCGGTGTCCGCGCTAGGACGAAAGGGGTGCGGCCGATGGGCCGGTCGGGCTGGGCGCCGCGCTTAGCCCCGTCGGCGGCTGGCTCGCCGGCCAGGCAACGAGTAGGACCGTCACCGAGCCACCTGAGATTCGGGCTTAAGTGGGGGGGAAGATCGCGAATGAACGGCACCGCACGGGAGCGCACAGTTGACCCGCCAATTTCCAGAATACAGTGACAAGTTATCGACGCAGGTGCTAACAGGTGTCGACGCTGCGTTATCTCCGCAGGTCACAGGCATGATCATTTATATTGCCGTTCGCCTGGGTCCACGTTCGGGGGCACCGGTGGCTACTCGGTAGCCGACTGTGGGGGCCTTCCGCGGGGCAACCTCATCGCCTTTCAGGAGCGGCTCAGCGGTCGATGCGGATCAGTCGGCCGGCGCGTTCGTCCTCCAGGGTGGTGATGTCGGCGTCGACCATGACGTGGACCAGGTTCGCGCCGAAGGTGGTGGCTGTCCACCCGAGTTCGCGGGCGGCCTTGGATGGGTCACCGATCAGCGCGTCGACCTCGGAGGGCCGCTCGTAGCGGGCGTCGTAGGCGACGTGCTTTTCCCAGTCGAGCTGAGCGCGGTCGAACGCCGCGACGCAGAACTCGCGGACGGTCATCGCATGCCCGGTGGCGAGCACGTAGTCGTCGGGGGATTCGGCTTGCAGCATCCGCCACATTCCTTCGACGTAGTCCGGCGCGAAACCCCAGTCCCGCACGGCGTCGAGGTTGCCGAGGTAGAGCGTGTCTTGTATCCCGGCGGCGATCCTGGCCACCGCCCGGGTGATCTTGCGGGTTACGAACGTCTCCCCGCGGCGTGGCGACTCGTGGTTGAACAGGATCCCGTTGGTGGCGAACAGGCCGTAGGCCTCGCGGTAGTTGACGGTAGCCCAGTGGGCGTAGAGTTTCGCGACGCTGTACGGCGAGCGTGGGTGAAAGGGTGTCTGCTCGTTCTGTGGCGGCGCCGTGGAGCCGTAGAGCTCCGAGCTCGACGCCTGGTAGAAGCGCGTGTTCACGTCGGCGGCCCGGATCGCCTCGAGCAGCCGCATGGTGCCGAGTCCGGTGGTGTCACCGGTGTATTCGGGCATCTCGAAGCTGACCTTCACGTGGCTTTGCGCGGCCAGGTGGTAGACCTCGGTGGGCTGCACCTCGCGCAGCAGGTTGACCAGGCCGGTGCCCTCTGCCAGGTCGCCGTGGTGGAGGAACAGCGTGCGGTTGGCCTCGTGCGGGTCGCGGTAGAGCCCGTCCAGCCGGCTGGTGTTGAACGTCGACGACCGGCGGATCAGCCCGTGCACTTCGTAGCCCTTGCCGAGCAGCAGCTCCGCGAGGTAGGAGCCGTCCTGCCCGGTGATGCCGGTGATCAGGGCGGTCTTGGCCATCTGGGAGTCCTTTCGCGGCGGGCGTTCGTGCGGGTGCGTCAGGCGACGCGGGTGTCGCGCTGCTCTGTGTACCAGGCGTAGGTGGCGGCGAGGCCGTCCCGCAAGGGGATCTGTGGCTCCCAGCCCAGCGCGCGCAGCCGCGAGATGTCGAGCAGCTTGCGCGGTGTGCCATCGGGCTTGCTGGTGTCCCAGGCAAGCCGGCCCTGGAACCCGACGACCTCGGCCACGGTCTGCGCCAGCTGGCGGATGGTGACGTCCTGACCCGCGCCGACGTTGATCGGCGCGCCGTCGTCGTAGTGCTCGAGCAGGTGAAGGCAGGCACGTGCCAGGTCGTCCACGTGCAGGAATTCCCGCATCGCCGACCCGGTGCCCCACAGTTCGACGACGTCGCGCCCTTGCTCTTTGGCGTCGTTGAACTTGCGGATCATCGCGGGGAGCACGTGGGAGGTTTCGAGGTCGAAGTTGTCGTTGGGGCCGTAGAGGTTTGTCGGCATGGCGGAGATGTAGGAGCACCCGTGCTGGCGGCGCAGCGCCTGCACCTGCAGGATCCCGGCGATCTTGGCGATTGCGTAAGCGTCGTTGGTCGGCTCGAGCGGGCCGGTCAGCAGCGCGTCCTCAGTGATCGGCTGTGCGGCGAGCTTGGGGTAGATGCACGACGAGCCGAGGAAGAGCACCCGTCGGATGCCGAGCTCCGCGGCGGCGTCGAGGGTGTTGACCTGGACCCGCACGTTGTCGCTCAGGAAGTCGGCCGGGTAGGTCGCGTTGGCCAGGATGCCACCAACCTTCGCGGCGGCCATGATCACGTATTCGGGCTTGTTCTCCCGGTAGAAGTCGAAGACGGCCGCGCGGTCGCGGAGGTCGAGCTCCTGGGACGTTCGGCCGATGAGGTCGGTGTGGCCGCGGGAGGTGAGCAGCCGCCAGATCGCGCTGCCGACGAGGCCGCGGTGGCCGGCGACGTGGATGCGGCTGCCGGGCGTCAACGGCTCGTGAAAGTCGTGCACCCCGCCAGTCTAAACGGCGGTCCCCGGAGTGGTGCGGTCAGGAATGCGTGGGCGAGGTGCTTCCGAGACCGCGTCCCATGATTTCCCAGAGCCGTACGTCGCTCAGCGTGGCTACCCGTCGTTCCTCAATCACGTCGGAAGCGGCGAGGCGCTCACGCCAGCGGTCGATGTGAGCCTGGTTCGCGATGATGTCCTCGCGGATGACCGGCCAGTACGAACGCCGTGAGTGCGGCTTGCTGCTCCGCTGGCTCGCGTCCCAGGCCCGCCGTGCCGGCTCGTCATAGAGGTGCCGTAGCGGCATGTCGAGCACGGGGTAGAGAGCCGGCCGCGTCAGGGTGCAGCATCGCTGCCACGATAGGCGCGGCGTTGCGGGAGAGCCGGTGAAGGAAGTGCCGGTGGAGCTCTTCAGCGCGGTCATACAGGCCGTCAACACCGGCCGGATCTGCTTGGACGAGAGTGACCAATGTGGGCACCGGGGCCCAGGGTGCGTGAGCCGCCGACTCTACCAGCCCAACCGCGTCCGCCGGGGAGATCTCGAGCCCGAGAAAGCTCAGCCGCCCCAGCAATGGCAGGTCGACCGAGCCGGCCGGCATCATCTGATCCCCGCCGGCGCAGTCGTACCAACGCACGACGTCCGCACAGGCTCGGCAGCCGGCCAGCAGGGACGACCACGCCAGATCTGTTCCGATTTCATGGTTCGCCACCGAGAGACTGCTCGTGGTGATCACAGAAAGGTCTCCTGGGCTCCGGTGGCTCTTATTATGGTGATGGCGTGGACGGACTCTCGTTACCGGCATCCTTTTTGTCCGGCTCGGTGGACGCCAGTCGCGGGACGGTCGCTTTCAGCACCCTTGCCCTGCCTGTTTGGGAATGGCGATTCAGGCCGCCTGGAAGCCTCGGCAAACGTCTAAAACCGCGGTCAAAGGGCCTCTTACCCGACCGGACCGTGTGGCAAACGAGGTTGAATCCCCGTGGTAAAGCCGGGGTAAGCGCGATTTTGTGGTAATTCCGTGGCAAAAATGCAACCCCAAGGTAGCCGTTATCGAAAAGCGGGCTGGCATACATATGAACGGCCAAAACTCCCAACACGGAGGTCGCGTCCATGATCATGGTGTAGGGATGATCACCACGTCATCCGTGTGTTGACATTACCGTTCGTTGGCGCCCTCCAGCAGTTCCTCGACAAGGACCGCGTCGCCGCAGCTGGGACACGGTCCGCCGGTGCCGACGCG
>DATLTS010000009.1 GCA_035533475.1 Mycobacteriales bacterium
TGGCGAGCGAGCGCGGTCTCCAGGCACAGCGTGGCGTGCGGGACTCGCTCGGCGATCTCGATCAGGTCGGAGTCGGCGGGCGGCGCGTCGGCCCAGCGGTAGACGCCACCGCCGAGCGAGATGATCTCTCCGCTATCGCGCAAGGCGTACAGACGCCTGTCACCGACACCTGCCTGCTTGGCCTCGCCGTAGGTGAACGTGTCACCCAGCTGCACTCGGAGATCCGGGACTCCTGCCATCCTCATGGAAGGAAATCATACTCAGATACCGCCTACCTGGGTAGGATTTCCTTCAAGCTCGGGCCAGAAGGGGCCGTCAAGCCAGCTCCAGCCGCCGGATCAGCCTGACGAACTGTCGGAGGACTGGCCCGGCTCCTGCCACCGATTCGGACCTGCGTCGGCAGCCGCCAGGCCTCCACGGCCGGGCAGCGCTCGACGCGTACACCCAGGCGCTGCGCGAGCTGCTCGGCGGCCTGTGATGGCCCGGTTGGCCACCCTCGGGCTTACCGCACCGACGGGGCATGGGGGATCGGCTGAATCACAGTCTTGCCGACGGGGGACACACCGCAGCACACTGAACCAGACGCGCCCGGCAAGCTCGTTGTCCAACTCAGGTTGTGACTCGCGGCCAGACCGCCTTGAGAAGCCGGGCGCGTCACCCAGCCCACAGATGCGGTCCGATTATGGAAACGGCTGCTTGGTCCAGTGGCGTCCGCCGTCGGTGGTGGTCCAGATGGTGTGCGGGTCGCCGATCCAGCGCCCCACTGACGCGTTCTGGAATCCTAGGTAGGAGGCGTAGGGCGCGGTTGGCCTGATCTGCTCCGGGTCGTTCACGACGGTTGCCCAATGCGCGCCGCCGTCGGTGGAAACCGCAAGCTGGTAGGCGTAGGGGCCGCCCCCCGCGATCAGACTGTTCGTGATCACGAGGTCGCTCGGACGCGCGGCGGCGATGAGGTCTGGGGTGAATCTCGCCGAGGCGGGCACCGGCCGGCTCGGCCCCCAGGTGTTGCCGTCATCGTTGGAGGTCACCACCGTGTAGCCCCGAGTGGGCGCACCGCTCGCCGGGGCGCACAGGCCACCGGGGGCGGCGGCGAGATCGGTAGCGGCGCGAGCGGTTGGCCCCCTCCCGCCGCACGGATCAGCGAGCCAGTCCCAGCTTCGCCCGGCGTCCCGGGAGCGGTAGACCGCCACCTGCGCGCTGCCGGCCCCGGCGGCGAGGTCGCCGTAGACCGGAACGTAGATGACCTGTGGTCCGGCGCGGATCACCTGGGCAGTTACCGCCCTGGATGGGCCGTGGCCGGACAGGCTCGCGAAAAGTACCCGCCAGTCGCTCGAACCGGCGGGGGCGGCTTCGATCACGCGGTGACACGGACCGGGGCAGCCTGTGTGGTCGTAGACGACCCGCACGACATCCCCCGCGCCCGGTTCGAGGGACTCCACCGGCGGGCCCGGCACAGGAGTCCAGGTCCGCCCGCCGTCGCGTGTCATAAGCAGCGCCGGACCGAACAGGTATCCGATCGTGCCGCTGGCGAAACGCAGCCCACTCACGCAGGCCCGCACGGTGCAGTCGACCTGTCCGCCCGGCAGGTCCGCGGGCGGGTCCGCCAGCTCGCTCCAGCTGCGGCCCCCGTCCTCGGTGCGCGCGATCCGAGGACACAGCCCCCGCGCACACGGCGCCGCTGCCAGTGCCCATCCGTCGGCGCTGCTCACCCATGTCAGGTCCATGACGAAAGCACCGGCCAGCCCGGAGCCTGCATTCCCCGTCGGCGCGGGCGCCCCTGGCGAGACGCTGGTCGCGGGCGACGGGGGCACGGTCGGCGTCAGCGCCTGTCGGGGGGGCGGGCCCGCGCCGCCGCGGGCGGCCAGCTGGAGGGCCGACAGCAGCAGGACCCCCGGGCCGCGCGCGAACCGACCCCGCCACCAACGCACCTGGCCCAACCCCCTCGCGACGACACCGATGCTGCCCCCATCTATCCCGACGTGAACAGCCCTCACCCGGTTGCCTCGGGCCGCTCGGAACCGGGCCGCTCGGCGCGATGGGCCCACCACCGGCTCTCGCGCCGATGCCGTCACGGGAGGGTTTCGCGGCTCGACCGCGAACCAGGGGCCCGCTGCGTCGCGTCATCGACCGGGCGACTTCGGCCCGCGGCTGCTAGTGCGCCTGCTTCCACACGGTGAGGATCCCTTCCTCGCGGCTCACGAAGTAGTCGCCCTCGGACAGGCTCGCACTTGGCAGAAGATCCGTACGTGTCGTGTAGACAACGAGCGTTCGCCCGGCAACCGAAGGTCCACACCGGGCGAGTACCTCGCCGCCACGAGATCTCTCGTCGACCAGCGCGAGGACGACCCGATCGCGTCGTAGACGGCGCGCCACCAGGCCCGGTTCCTGCCGCTCGGCATACCGAACGACCGCATCGAACGCAGCATTGCTGTCACCTTGAGACACCCGTTGCGGGTCGCGTGGACAAGCGCTTGCCGCGGACGAGGGGATACCGGTAGCTGGTGGTGTCGTCGGCGCAGGAGGCGCTGCGACCGGCTTGGCTGAGAAACAGGCGGCGATGAACGACAGCCCGCAAACTACCGCGATCGCCGCGCGTCCGACCGAGCGATAGCCACACCCGTGTCCCCGTCCCCGTCGTGACTCAGTATCACTCCGACCGGCGCCACGGGCCGGTCGTGTCGTCACGGCCAGCGCGTCGGTGACCGCCGTGGGGCTGTCTCCGGTCTCGCTAGGGTGGAGCCTGGGTTCTAACCGATGTCGAGCGGTCTGCAGAATCTTCCGTCGCGTCATCGTCCAGCGCTCGTGTTCCATGACCTGGTCGGCCTCGGCGTTGAGGAGAGAGGTCGCCCATGGGGGTCCAGTGGACATTCGTGACGCGTTAAGCAGGCGAGCCGGAGTCACCGCGAAAAGGACGGCGACCCCTCCCGTTTCTGCGATCCATCGGGGGGCCGTAATCCGTCGCAGCCGACGTCGCGCCACGGTAGTTCTGAGCATGGCCCTTGTGCTTGCTGGGGGGACGTCTGCCGTGCTGGTGCTTGCGGGGTCGTCGGGGCCGAAGGCAACCCTGGGCACCGGTGCCCCCGCGCGAACTGCCTTGGGGGACAGAGCGGTGACACGAACCTATTCGTTCGGGGAAGGGCCGACGCGACTAGTCGTCACACCCGCCCGGACGGATGCGCATGCTCGTGTGACCAGGGCTCAGGCAAAGCTTCTTGTAGACGCGGCCGCGGGGAACCCGTCCCCTCGGGCACCTGGCACACTCGTTCTGTTCGGCTACGGTGACGTGACCACATCCAACCTCACCTACAGCTTCGGGCCAGACAGCCCGAATTTTGGGAAGCCCCGGCCCGCACCCTTCCAGGGCCGACTCGCGTGGGTCGGCGTGTACAGGTATTCGACGCAGGGCGAGCTGTTCAATTGCGGTCCGGCGGTGCGCTCTCACCCTCC
This sequence comes from Mycobacteriales bacterium, assembly GCA_035533475.1. NCBI lineage: Bacteria > Bacillati > Actinomycetota > Actinomycetes > Mycobacteriales > Mycobacteriales bacterium. The sequence continues at coordinate 3,448 of DATLTS010000009.1, forward strand.
AATCCCCCCGTTCGCGTACTTCGCCGAAATAATCGATCCCGACACGGCGTACGAGGCCAACTGGTACGAGCCCATCGACGGCTGCTAATCCGGCCGACCGAGCCTGATGGGTCCGGGTGTGCGGCGCCCGTTCAAGGTTCGCTGCCTCGGCCGCGGTCGAGTTGGGGTGGGTGCGGCGGGATCCGCCACGGCCCGGCCAGCTTGCTTCCGCCGCATCCTGAGCGGCTTCCTGGTGGCGCTGCACCTGTCTCGGGCGTGGGTGATCTCCTCGTCGGCCTGGGGCAGCCCATGTCTTGTCGCAGCGTCGACGAGGCTGCGGTCTCGGGCGAGGAGGAGCCGCCGCAGCTCGGCTTTGTGGTCGGTTGGGTCGTCGAAGTCGGAGCCGGCCGGCGCACAGTGGCGATCCCTGCGCACCTGCTTACGGAGCTGCGGGAGCACCTGGGTCGCCACGTCGGAACAGGGGGACGACCCGATGTTCCTTCGGCCTCTCCCGACCAGCACGAGCCGCGAAAGCCCACTCGTGACCGTGTTCTGCCGCTAGGTCTCGTGGAGGCCACATGATCTGACGTCTCTGGTGGAACGATGGAAGCTACGCGCGCATCTTGACGTGATTCACCGGGCGGGGTGCGCCAAGTTCGGTCCGTCAGGTCCTGATCGCTCAAGAAGTCTGGCCGGTGCGAGCAACCATTTCCGGCCGCTGAGTGGTCGAAGCTCATGGGAGTCGAGAGGGGGCCGCCGATGAGCGAGCCGGACGGGTTCCGCGACTTCGTCGCGGCTCGGTCGCGCTCGCTGCTTCGGACTGCGTGGCTGCTGACCGGCGATTGGCCCACCGCGGAGGACCTGGTGCAGACCGCCCTGGCGAAGACCTGGCTGCGCTGGGGGTCGATCCGGCGCCGGGAGGATCCCGCGGCGTACGTGAGGCGGGCCATGGTGAACACCTACTCGACCTGGTGGCGACGGCGGTGGACCGGTGAGATCCCGACCGCAGCTCCACCGGAGGGCCGGGTGCGTGACGACCCCTTCGCCGCGGTGGACACCCGTGGATCGCTGCTCGCAGCCCTCGAGCAGCTGCCTCGCCGGCAAAGGGCCGTAGTCGTGTTGCGGTTCTACGACGACTTCACCGAAGCGCAGGTTGCCGCGATGCTCGGCTGCTCCGTGGGCACGGTCAAGAGCCAGACCGCGAAAGCGCTGGCGAAGCTTCGGGCGTTCCTCGTGGACGAGGAGGTGGCTCGGTGACGCCGGTCGAGCAGAAGCTGTCCCAGGCGTTGCACGAGTTGGTGCCGCAACCACCGGCCGACGTATCCATCGACGCGGTAGCTCGGACGGCCCGGCGGCGGCGACGCGCCGGTGCCGCGGCCATGGCGTTGGTCGCGTCGGCGCTGATCGCGGCGGTCACCGTACCGAGTGTGCTGCTTGCCGCGGAGCGAACCGGTTCGACTGTCGGTGCGTCGTCTTCGGGCGTTTCCTTGACCCAGCGCTCCAGCTGGGACGGCGTGGTGTTTCGATACCCAGCCGGCTGGCAGGTCCGTAGCTTCCCGTTCGCAACCCATGGCCCGGGACGGCCGGGACCGTTCCTCGGCAATCAGGCTCTGGACGGCCCGTGCTGGTCCCTGCCGCAACGCGGCTGCGGCCTGGCAGACGCGGTGCAGGGACTGCGGGCTGGCGGGGTGATCGCCGAGTGGTCGTCGTTCACTAGCCGCGACGCTTCGAGCGTGCTGCCGGGTCCGCCGAACATGACCGTCGACGGCCGGCCCGCCCGCGTGACGATCAGTGACGCGAGCGCGTACTGCCGGGCCATGGGCGGCACCATCACCCTTTCGGCGGTCATCGTCGGAGGCCCGAGCGATCAGGGCTACGCGCTAACGGCCTGCTCCCGCGGGCCCGGTGAAGCCCAGACGACCGCGACGCTGCGAGCAGTCATCGCCGCGGCCCGATTTCCCGCGACACATAGCGACGTGCCCAATGTCCTGGGGCTGAGCTACAGCTCAGCGGTCAAGGAGTTGACCCTGCTCGGATACGCGGCCCGGGCGGTCACGGTGCCTGGGTCGGCGCCGTCCGGGCGAGTCGTCGCACAGAGCCCCGCCGCGGGCAGCTACGAACCGGTGGGCGGGGTCGTGCAACTTCAGGTGGTTGGCGGCACTCCCACCGAGGGCCCGGGAACCCCGGCCGCGGTGTGGCGTGCCGCGCTGAACCTGTCCCAACACGCCGTGCAGCCGCACCCGGCCGCCACCGCGGTCTGGACCGAAACCACCTGGGGTCAGTGGTGGCGTCTGGAGGGTCAGCCGACCCAACCCTCTCCGGCGTCCGCCCAGCAGGTCTTTGTGGTCGAACTGGTTTCCGCGACGCCGATGACGTGCTTCGTGTGCACCAACGTCGGGCCGGAACCGACCGGACGGTACGCCTACTCCACCTTCGCGGTTGACGGCAGCGGCGGCGGCGGGTTCGCCCTCGGCGACGTCGCCTACCGGCTCAGCGCAATCGGCACCGTGCGGGTCGCCGGCACTGGACTATGAGCCACGGCTTCGCTCGATCGTGGCGAGCCTGAACGCGCTCCCCAGGCAGCCGCCGGGAGCCGGATCCGGGCGGCTGGCTGTCGGCGATTCCCGCGGGCCCGACGGGTGATCAGCGACCCGGGTGTGATCGGCACATTGGGCGCATGCCACATCTGCAAGCGAGGCCGGTGGACACTTCTGCCGCGGGTCGATGGGCCGTGAGGCGTCATCGCGGTGCGAGGATCGCGGTGTGCGTACCTCGCTGCGTTGGCTGGGAGTCGGCGGGGCGGGCGCCGCGGTCGCGGCCGCCGTGGCCCTGCTCGCGAGCAACCGCGCGGCCCCGGTGCCGCCGACGGTGTTAGCGGTTGAGTCCTCGACCCGCGGCGGGTCCGCTGTGCAGTCACTGGAAGTGTTCTCGGTCGGGACCGGGGCGCTGGTGCGGGTCCTGACCCGGGTGAGCCAGACGCTGCCGCTGGCCGCGCGCCTCGGCGCCCCGCCAGCCCCCCCTCGACCCGGCGGGGTGGTTTTCACCGGCTTCAGCCGCGGCTCGGACGGGGAGATCTGGTACGCGACCAGCCCGCAGCCCCAGCTGCGCGGTCACGACGCGGGGAGTGTGGTGCCGCATTCCTGTGGTGGTGCGGTGTACCGGATTCCGCGCTCCGGCGGCCCGGCCGTGCGGGTGCTGGAGGTCGGGCCGGATGCGACTGTGTCGGCTCCGTCCCCCTCGCCGGATCGCGCCTGGATCGCCTACCTGACCGGACCCTGTGTGACCGGTGCCCGTGGGCTCCGGCATGTCGTCGTCCGCAGCCTGAGCGACGGGCGCCAGTACACGGTGAACGTGGCCGGCAGCGCAATCAACAACATGTCCTGGAGCCGGGACAGTCGCCGAATCGCCGTAGCCGCCTATTTGAGCCTGAACACCCATGGACGCCTCTACGGCTACACGATCGTGCCCGCCGGCCGCTCGGTCACGGTCAGCCAGATGGCGACCCGGGTGGCCCTGCTGCCGGTCTACGTCAACCAGTCAGAAGGGGCCTACTGCCTGCTCGCGTCGGTCGCGTTCGACGCCCGCGGGCTGGCCGCCTTCGCGCAATGCTTCTCGGCCGGCGCCGGAAACCCAAGCGACGGACACGGTGTCGTCGCCCAGTACACCTCTGACGGCTCCACGCTTCTCTGGCAGGTGCCGGTCCCGGTAGCCGGTGACTCCTACCCGCAGTCCGCCCTGAACCCCGACCAGAGCGGCGACCGGGTGCTCGTCATCGGACCATCGAACGAGGAACTTGCGGTCGGCGCCGTCTGGCTCAGCATGACGGGCACCGTCCACCCGATCCCCGTCACCACGCAGACATACATCTCAGCCCCTCCCATCGCGTGGTGAAGGAATCGCCCTGGATCGACGGGTGTGGCGCGCGGCATCGAGCACCGCTTCGTAGCGGCCAGCGTATTGGCGGTTACGGTCCCCACGCTGGGCTGCCGAGGCGGGACCGAGCGGCTCTTCCGCGTTCGCAACGTCAGCCGGCAAGATAGGTTGACCGGCACGTGCTCATCAGTCTTTGCCTGGGGTTGGACCGGTCGGCGGCTCGCTAGGGAAAGTGACTGGATGGTTACATACGAACGGGGGCTTCGGTCGACTTGGCTACCGCCCCGGCTTCGGTTCCGTCTGATCTCCGCTGTCGACGGGTTCGCGCTGCGGCGTTTCGTCGAACTCGCCCAGCGGCCGGCCGCGGGAACGTCGACCTGGCCCGATCGGGCGCTGGTTGAACAGGCCGCCCTGACAGCGTTTGAGGCGCAGCATGGGCCACTAGGCCAGAACGAGCCACCGAGCACGGCCGTCCAAAACATGATTGTCCGCCAGTTTCACCGTGCCTACTACCATTCGGCCGATCGGACTTGGCGCGCCACCCACTACCGCGGCGTGCCGGTGTGGAAGTGTCCACTGGACCTGTGCGCTACCAGCAGATCCTGCACGAGGTGCGCCCGGCGCTGATCGTGGAAACCCGCACGGCGCACGGCGGCAGTGCCTACTACCTGGTCGACCTATGCGACATTTTCGGCACCGGTCACATCGTCAGCATCGACATCGACGGTGCACGCCCGCGCCCGGCCCATCCTCGGATCAGCTACCTCACCGGCTCCTCGACCGAGGCCACGATCGTCGATGAGGTCAAGAACCTGACCGCCGAAGCGGGAGGGTCCGACCTGGTAATTCTGGACAGCGATCACTCCCAGCGACACGTCGCCGAGGAGCTTCGTCGCTACGCACCGCTGGTGAGCGTCGGCTCATACTTGATCGTGGAGGACACCAACGTCAACGGCCATCCGGCGCTCCCCGCCTTCGGTCTCGGCCCGATGGAGGCGGTCGACGCCTTCCTATCCGCCCATGACGACTTCGTCATTGACGAAAGCCAGCATCGGTTCCTGATGACCTTCAACCCACGCGGATACCTGCAACGAGTCGGATGAGCCCGAGATCGGTCGTTATCACCCGCCCAGGGTCTCGAGTTTGGGTGGCTGGTCTGGTGGGACGGTCATAGGGTCGAAGGTCGAGTGGGAACCTTGCCGGGGTCCAGGCCATCTAAGCGGTGGGAGGCCTACGTGGACCCGGGAGGGACGGACATGTTCGACCAGTTCGTTGTCGCCCGGGCGGCGGCGTTGCGTCGGACCGCCTACTTGCTCACCGGCGCGTTCATCGAGCCTTGGGATCTGGTCGAGGAAGCGTCCCCTCAGCAGGTTCGGAGCCAGCCCGGGAAGCAGGCACGGTGAGCGAGGATTGGGTCCGCAATCACATGGCCGCCGGCGCGGTCGGACTACTGGCCGCGTGCTCGGTAGCCGGCCTGACGCTGACATTTGCGGGTGGCGGAGCGCGCAGCACGCTGCGGACCGCGGCGCCACCGGCAACCCAAACCGCTGGACCTTCGCCTAGCACCGCCGCGCCGGCACCGTCTGCCACCCACGCCCCGCAGACTTTTCCCGGAGCCGGCACGCCCACGCCGCCAGGCGCAGCGACCGGGCAGACAACCGCGGCGCCGCCAATTGTCACCGGATCCTCGACCGCTCCTCCCGACACCTCGCCTGTCGTGATCACGGTCCTGGTCGGCGTGAGCCCGTCACACCCGGTCGCCGGGCAGACCGTGACGATCACCGCGCGCGGCTACGACCGGGACGGCGGGATCCCCTTCATCAGCTACGTGAACTTCGGCGACGGGCAGACGCAACATTTCCAGGTTCACGTCGCCTGCCCCGCATTCCCGGAGTCCGGGCCGAACTCGAACAGCCAGTCGGTAGCTCACACATACGCCAACGCCGGGACCTACCAGATCACGGTCGGGGAGATCGGCTCCTGCGGGATCCGCCCCGGGCGCGGCACCGGATCGGCCACCGCTCGCGTCGCCCCGAAACCAGGCGGCACCCCAACAGCATCAGGGTCCCCAACGCCCTCGCCGAGCATCAGCAATCCCTAACTGCCTTTGCGCGATCTGGAACCCGCGATTGTGGGTATCAGCCTGGCCGATTGCCGCCGGTGCCTTCGGCGAACCATGCGCGCCCTGCGCAATGTCCGGTTCGATCACGGTCGCCTACCGGCTCAGCGCAATCGGCACCGTGCGGGTCGCCGGAACTGGACTGTGAGCCACGGCTTCGGTTGATCGTGGCGAGCCTGAACGTGCCGACCGCCCCAGGCCGCAGCCGCGAGCCGGGGTCCGGATGGCCCCGGCCCAGGCCGACGCGAGCGGGGTCCCGATGTCGATGGTGGCGCCTTGCGCGGTGTCGACGCAAGCCGACCTCGACGGCCACGCGCAGTTGTTGGCTGCGGTCTTCCACGCGCGACGCTGACGCAGAAACCGCGGTTTCGTACATATGCCCATGAGCGAGATGACGGCGACCGATGCCCGCGAACACTTCTCCGACGCGCTGGCCACCGCGAGCCGCGAGCCGGTGTTCATCACCCGCCACGGCAGGCGGATCGCCGCCCTGGTGACCGCAGAGTTCTACGATCGCGCCGTCGAAGCCCTAGAAGACGCCGAAGACATCGCCCCCGCCCACGCGGCCGTCGAGGAGGACGGCGAGTCGATACCGTGGGAGGTCGTCAAGGCCGAGCTTGGCTTGACGTGAGCCACCGGGTCGAGTTGCGCCACGGTTGTGGCGGGTAGGCACCGGTGACCACCGCGTCATCTACCAGATCCAGGACGACGTGCTGCTCGTGCTCATCATCGCCGTCCGCCACGGTCGCGAAGCGTACGACCGTTAGGGTGACCCCGGTCGCGCAGCGGACGCCGGACCCTCGGTGCCCGGTCATCGCGGGTCCGACGCCACCAGCTGCCGGTACATCTGACCGCTCGTCGCGTTGAAGCCCGGGCAGCAGGTCGGACCTCCGGGTTCGCTGACGCCGATCTCGAGATGCGGGGCGGACGAGTTCCCGACGTCGCCGCAGCCAACCTGGCTGATCGGCTCGCCGGCCGTCACCCGCGCACCGACCCCAACGAAGTCGGGGCCGGTGTGGCCGTAGTAGACGTAGCGCCCGGCGAAAGGGCCGTCGCTGAGCTCGAGCACCGGGGCGCTCGGCCCGAACCCGGCGATCCCCTCCTGAACGACAGTCCCGTCGCCCACCGCGACCAGGATCGCCGTCGAGCCGCACACGTTGCCCTGGGTCCCGACGTCCACCCCCTGGTCCTGGGTCCAGGAGCCGGCCGGCAGGGCGACCGACGGTTGCCGGAACGGGAACACGAACCGCAGGGTCGGGGCCGACGTCCGCCGGGCCGCGGGTCGCGGCTCGATCCGCACCGTCGCCACCGCGAGCGGCGACGCGGCCAACCGACCGCTGCCCGGAAACCGGATTCCGACCTGGAACGACCGGGTGAAGCGCCCGGACATCCGGGCCCACCCGGCGCTGTTGGTAGCCGCCCACCGGGCCGGCCCCCACGGGGAGCGCCGGTCGTTTCGGAAGACGAACTGGACGCGCTCGGAGGCGAGGCCACGCCCGTCCTCCGTGAGCCCGCCGGAAAGCCGGACCAGAGCGCCGTACCCGGCCCCCCTCGGCGCGGCGGGGACCAGGTCGATGACGTGCACGACGGTGGTCACCTCTCGGGAGCCGCCGACGCCGTCGACCCCCGGATAGGACACGCCGAACTGGGTCGCCTCGGTGATCGAGCGCACGCTGATCTTCGCCCAGCCGCCGGAATCGGTCCGGGCCCAGCCCGCGGTGCGCCACGATCCCCTCCCGACCGGGCGGCTGACGAACTCCACATCGCGATTCGACATCGCCAGCCGGCCGGCCACGGTGAGCTGACCCTCGACCTGCGCACCGGCGCCCCAGGTCACCGTGGCCGGTGCGGTGATCCGCATCTGGGTCGCCGACGGCGCGGTCCCGACGCCAGCCTCCGCGGTGGCGGCGAAGAGCATCAGGAACGCCGCGGCGACCATGCCGAGCACGAGCCGGGGCCGAGCTTGCGGCAGGCCGAACCGACCCCGACGGTTTCGCACGGCTTGCCTCCACGCCGACGGGGTTAGCTGTCGGGTTCGGGCGGAAGGTACTGCCCGGCCACCGGTGCAGGTGGCTTCACCCCAGGCCGCGCTAGCGGCCGAAGGACCTGGGTCCCCCGCTCCTGCCGAATGCTCGCGCCGGGGGCCGGAGGCAGGATTGGGCGGCCGGCCGGGCGTGGACGAATGGATGGTCCGGGCGACCCTACGGAACGGTGGGCGCGCTGTCCATGGGGGTCGGAATGCCCGCGCGGCGGAGGCACCGGGACCACGGCCGGCGCAGCTATGGTGGCGGCTAAGATGCGCCGGAACCCCATCACAGCCTGATCGATCCGGTATGTCCTTTTCTTCTCCGGTTTTTCTCTGGTACTTCATGCCGCTCGTCCTGGCGGCCTACTGGCTGCTGCCCCGGCGATGGCGCAACGGCCTGCTCGCCGCCTCGAGCCTGCTCTTCTACGCCTGGGGGGCCGGCCGTTTCGTCCTGTTCCTCATCGGCTGCATCGCGCTCAACTTCGCGCTCGGCGTGGCGATCGACAGCGACCGGCTGCGCGGCCGGAACCGCGCCCGGGCGGGGCTGCTCCTCGTGGCGATCATCGCGGACCTCGGGCTACTCGCCGTCTGGAAGTACGCCGACTTCGTCTCGCGCCAGGTTCACACGTTCGACCATGCGGTGCCGATCCTCACCTTTGTCCTGCCGATCGGCATCTCCTTCTTCACGTTCCACCATTTGAGCTACGTCGTGGACGTCTACCGGCGCAACCGGCCGGCGCAGCGCAGCCCGGTCGCCTTCACCACCTACGTCGCGATGTTCCCGCAGCTCATCGCCGGGCCGATCGTCCGCTACCACGAGATCTCCGACCAGCTACCCGACGTCATCCGGCCGCGGATCAGCGACTTCACCGAAGGCTTCCCGCGGTTCGCGCTGGGGCTGGCGAAGAAGGTCGTCGTCGCCGACACGGTGGCGCGGATCGCGAACCCCGCTTTCGGGGCGGGCCTGTCCGCGCTCGACACCCGAACCGCGTGGCTGGGCGCGCTCGCGTACACGATCCAGATCTATTTCGACTTCTCCGGCTACTCCGACATGGCGATCGGACTGGGCCGGATGTTCGGGTTCCGGTTACCGGAAAACTTCAACCGTCCGTACTCGGCGGTGAGCATCACCGACTTCTGGCGGCGCTGGCACATGTCGCTGTCCCGGTGGTTTCGCGACTACCTCTACATCCCGCTCGGCGGAAACCGGCGCGGCGGAGCCCGGACCTACCTCAACCTCTACATCGTCTTCGCGCTCACCGGTTTCTGGCATGGGGCGAACTGGACGTTCCTGATCTGGGGGCTCTACCACGGCACCTGGCTCGTCATCGAACGCGCCACCGGGTTGGCGCGGATCGACGCCGGGCACTGGCAGCCGCTGCGGCGGGCCGCCACGCTGCTGATCGTAATCGTCGGCTGGGTGCTCTTCCGGGCGACCAGCCTGACCCAGGCGGTCGGCATGCTGCGACTGATGTTCGTCCCCCGCCTGGCCGCGACCTCGCACGTCCTCGACGGAATCCTGGATCACCGCACCACCCTGGTCTTCCTGCTCTTCCTCGGTGTGGTGCTCATGCCCCGGTCGTTCGTCATGGGCCGCTTCCTAGAGCCCGCCGGAGGCAACCGGACCAGCCGGCTGGCCCGGCTCGCCTACAGCGGGGTCGCCGCCCCGTACGCGGCGCTGCTCGCCGCCGCCGGCACGTTCAGCCCCTTCCTGTACTTCCGCTTCTAGAAGGACGACGTGACCACCAGCCACAGGGTCGACGACCCACCCGAGCCGCTCGCGCCCCCGGCGCAGGGCGGCGCGCCGCCGCGGGTGCGCCGGTGGCCGTCGGCCCGGCGGGTGCTTTGCGGACTCGCCGTGGCCTTCTTCTTCGTGCCGGCGGTCGCGGCCGCCCTGGGGGTGCGGGCGACCGGCTTCGAGAACAAGCGGCTGGTCGGCTTCCCGTCGTTCTCCGACGGCTGGCGGTTCTTCCCGGAGCTGTCCACCTGGGCGATCGACCATCTCCCGCTGCGCAACGACGCCGTGCGAGCGGACACCGCGATCTCCCAGCACGTCTTCGGCGAGCCACCCACCTTCGGCGAGAACTCCGCCGGGCTGCCGATCGGGAACCAGCCCGGCGCGAGTGCCGTTCAGGTCAGCCGCGTCGTCGTCGGCCGTGACAGCTGGCTGTTCTTCAACGACGACTTCAGCTACGCCTGCCAGCCGCTGGCGAGCTTCGCGCAGACCCGCGCGGCCGCAGACCGACTGGCCGGGCTGATCACCGGGACCGGCGCCCGCTACGCGATGTTCGTCGGCCCGGACAAGTCGTTCATGGAGCCGCAGTACCTGCCCGGGTCGTTCCCGCTGAAGAACTGCGGCCCGCCCGCCCAGCGGGCGTTCTGGGCCGAACTGGCAGCGAGCCCGCCGGCCGGATATGTCGACCTCCGCGGGCCGCTGCTCGCCGCGCAGGCACGCGCCGGGGTGCCCATCTACCGCCTGCGGGACACGCACTGGACCGCAGTCGGCGAAGCCGTCTACGCCGAGCGGCTGGCCGCCACGGTGGATCCCCAGCTGCTGAACGACACCACCTTGCGCGATGTCGGCCCGGTCAGCCCGATCGGAGACCTGACCCGCCTGCTCGGTGTGCCGCAGACCAACACCTACGACAACTGGGTCGTGGATCGACCCGGGGTGGCGGCGGGGGCGGTCCAGCGGCGGCTGGTCGACGGGCTCCCGGTCGCCGAATACCGCTCCAGCAGCACCGGCGCCGCGCTCTACCCGGCGCCGGTGCTCATAATCGCCGACTCCTACACCCGGGAGGCGATCCTCCAGGTCGAACCGTTCTGGTCCGATCTGCTGATCGTGGACAACCAGACCGCCGCAGCCCACCCGGCGGGGCTAGCGCAACTCATCCGCGGATCGCGGGTCGTCATCCTCGAGGCGGTCGAGCGGTCCTACGCCAACGGCTACCTCAAGCTACTGGCGCCATCCGCGCTCGACGCGCTCGCCCGCGACCTCGGACCGGGCGCGGGCGGCTCGTGACCGCGCTCCGGTTGGCCACACTGCTGTCGGTCGCAGCGGTCACCCTGGCCGGCTGCGGGGGGCACCCGGCGGTCCGGCCCCCGGCGACGCCTCGACCGACCGTCTCCGCCACGGCCGTGCCCCTGGCTCCGGAGAAGTTGCTCGGCGTGAGCTTTCTGGCCCCCACCGGCTGGCGGGCCCGGCGAACGGTGAACGGGCCCGCCGACGGGTTCGTCACCTACACCGCGCCGGACTTGATCTCCTCGGTCTACGTCGAAGTGAACAGTTGCTCCGCCTGCGTCGACCGGGGCCTGATCACCACCGGGTCGGCGAACGGCATCCCGGATCCGGACGAGATCCTCGGCCAAACCGGTGCGCGCAGCATCCGGCGACTCTCCCCCACCCGGACCGCGTTCACCTCACGACTGCGCGGAACCGGACCGCTGCTGCACAACCTGCTGATCATCATCGCCGGCGACAACACGGTGAGCGGCTACGTGCTGGTCGAGGTCGCGCCTCCGGTTGGGCAGCCCCAGCTCACCGAGCTGATCCTGGCCAGCGTCCGCGTCCCGGCGACCCTCGGCTGACCGCCGCCGGCCCCCGGGCGAGGTCGAGTGGGCGGATTGCCCCGACACAACCGCCCACTCGGTGCGTGGCCCGTGAGCACAACCGCCCACTCGGCGCGGGTTCGGGGGCTGCGGCGGTTCGGTCGGCGCGGGTTCGGGGGCTGTGGCGGTTCGGTCGGCGCGGTGCGCCTAGCCCGCCGCGGGAAGCAGACGCTCGACAGCTGTAACGAGCGCCGGGTCCTCCGGCTCGACCCGCGGACGGAACCGGGCTGCCACGCTGCCGTCCGGCGCGAGCAGGAACTTCTCGAAGTTCCACTGGACGTCGCCGGCAACGCCCTCCCCGTCGGGGGCCTCGGTGAGCTCGGCGTAGAGCGGGTGCCGGTCCGGTCCGTTGACCTCGAGCTTGGCGTAGAGCGGGAAAGTCACCGCGTAGTTGGTGGTGCAGAAGTCCCGGATCTCGTCCGCGGTCCCGGGTTCCTGCTCGAGGAACTGGTTGCAGGGGAAGCCGAGCACGGCGAAGCCGCGCTCCGCGTAGGTGTCGTGCAGCTTCTGGAGTCCGGCGTACTGCGGGGTCAGCCCGCAGCGGGACGCGACGTTGACGGCGAGCAGGGCCTTGCCCCGGTACTCGGCCAGCGACCCGGGACGGCCGTCGAGGGTGGTGAGGGGGATCTCGAACACGGACATGGGCACCTTCGTTCCGCTGCGGGCTCTCCACGATATCGACGGGCCGTGGCCGGGGCCCGCTCACCCGCATACCCTGGGCGCATGGCTGAGGGGCGGGCGGGTCGCGGCGAGGGCGCCGGCATGGTCGGCGGAGGACCATCGCAGGTCGGGGTGAGCGGCGCGATGCGGGCCCGCGACGTCTCCCGCCCCCGCCCGCCGGCCCAACCCGAACCGGCGGAGGCTCAGGATCCGCCGGGCAACGCAGGCAGTTCCCCGGATCCCTCGTAGCCGGCCAGCTCGGCGAGCCGGCGAACGTGCCGCTCGCCGCCGCTGAACGCGGTGGCGAGGAAGATCTCGGCGAACCGCACCGCGTCGTCCTCGGGATACATCCGGGCGCCCAGGCTGACGACGTTGGCGTCGTTGTGCTCCCGGCCGAGCCGGGCGGTCTCCTCGCTGAACGCGAGCGCGCAGCGCACCCCGGCGACCTTGTTCGCGGCGATCGCCTCCCCGTTGCCGGAGCCCCCGATGACGATGCCGAGGCTGCCCGGATCGGCCGCCGTCGCCGCCGCCGCGCGCAGCACGTAGGGCGGGTAGTCGTCGTCCGGGTCGAGCGCGGCCGGGCCGCAGTCGACCGGCTCGTGCCCGAGCTCGACGAGCCGGTCGAAGAGCCGAGCCTTCAGGGCGAAACCGGCGTGGTCCGATCCGAGGTAGACGCGCACGCGGGGAGTGTGACATGCACCCAGCGGGCGCCGTCTACCGAGCCAGGCCGGTCAGCGCTGCATCGCCTTCGGCTGGAGGAACTCCTCCAGCCCGTACCGGCCGAGCTCGCGGCCGTGCCCGGACTGCTTGAAGCCTCCGAACGGGGCCAGCGGATTGAACCGCCCGCCGTTGATGTCGACCTGCCCGGTCCGCATCCGCCGCGCGAACCCGATCGCCCGGCTCTCGTCCGCGGACCAAACCGCGCCGGCCAGGCCGTAGCGGGAGTCGTTGGCGATCGCCAGCGCCTCCTCCTCGTCCCGGTAGCGCAGGATGGACAGCACCGGACCGAAGATCTCCTCCTGGGCGATGGTCATGGCCGGGGTCACGTCGGCGAAGACGGTCGCCGAGACGAAGTAGCCCCGTTCGGTTTCGGCCGGGGGGTCGCCGCCGCCGACGACCAGCCGGGCGCCCTCGGCGAGACCCTGCTGGATGTAGCCACGAACCCGGTCGCGTTGGGCCGACGACACCAGCGGGCCGAGCCGGGTGGCCTCGTCGAACGGGTCGCCGACCCGGTAGCCGAGCGCCGACTCGGCCGCGAGCCGCACAGCCTCGTCGTAGCGATCGGCGTGCACGAGCATCCGGGTCCAGGCGGTGCAGGTCTGGCCGGAGTTGACGAACGCGTTGGCCACCCCGACCTTGACCGCCTTCGGCAGGTCCGCATCGGTGAGGATGACGTTCGCCGACTTGCCGCCGAGCTCGAGGGCGACCCGCTTGACCGTCGCCGCGGCGAGCTCCGAGACCCGCCGGCCGGCCCGGGTGGAGCCGGTGAACGACACCATGTCCACGTCCGGATGCGCGGCCAGCGCCTCGCCGACGACCGCGCCGGTGCCGGGCACGAGATTGAAGACCCCGGGCGGCAGCCCGACCTCGTGCACCGCGTCGGCGAGCTGGTAGGCGCACAGCGGCGCGATCTCGCTCGGCTTGAGCACGACCGTGCAGCCGGCGGCCAGCGCGGGCGCCAGCTTGGCGACCACCTGGTGCAGCGGGTAGTTCCACGGGGTGATCGCGGCGACGACGCCCACCGGCTCCCGAACGACCAGCGAGTTCCCGATCTCCTCCTCCAGCGGGTAGCCGGGGAGCAGCTGGGCGTAGGAGCCGAGCACGGCGATCGGCAGGCCGGCCTGCACGGTGGTGGACAGCTTCAGCGGCGCACCCATCTCGAGGCTGATCGTCCGGGCGATCAGCTCGGCGCGACCGGCGAGCGCCTGCGCCAACCGGTCGAGGTACTTCGCGCGCTCCTCCGGGCTCGTCGCCGCCCAGCCGGGAAATGCCCGGCGGGCGGCCGCCACGGCGGTGTCGACGTCCCGGGCCGAGCCGGCCGGCGTCGACCCGATCACCTGCTCGGTGCTGGGGTTCTCGACCTCGCCCGTCTCCGGGCCGCTCGGTCGGGCCCAGCTACCGTCGACGTAGATGTGCTCGCGGACATCCATCCCGGCCTCCTCGGCGTCTCGTTGCGAGCCTACGGCCACCGGTACCAGCGCGGCGACGTCTGCCAGACTCTCCGCCAGGCAGGGACGAAGGAGTCCACACGGTGACCACACAGAACAACCTGACCCGCGACGAGGCCCGGGCGCGGGCGGCGCTGCTCGAGGTCACCGACTACCGGGTCGACCTCGACCTGTGCGGGGCGATCTCCGGTGCCGCCACGTTCCGGTCCACGACCACGATCCGGTTCGCCTGCCGGACGCCCGGAGCCGACAGCTTCGTCGACCTCACCGCCGACCGGATCCGGGCGGCCACCCTCAACGGCTCCCCGGTCGACGTGGCCGCCGGCTTCGACGGGCATCGGCTCCGGCTCGCCGGCCTCGCGGCCGACAACGAGTTGCGCGTCGACGCGGACTGCGTCTACAACCGGACCGGCGAGGGACTGCACCGCTTCACCGACCCGGTCGACGACGCCGTCTACCTCTACTCTCAGTTCGAGACGTTCGACGCGCACCGGATGTACGCCTGCTTCGATCAACCCGACCTCAAGGCGTCCTTCCAGTTCAACGTGACCGCCCCGCAATCGTGGACGGTCGTCTCGAACTATCCGGGCCGACCGGACCCCCGGGGGAACGCAACCAGCCACTGGACCTTCGAGCCGACCGCCCGGATCTCCAGCTACGTCACGGCCGTCGTCGCCGGGCCATACCACTTCGTGCGCGACGAGCACGACGGCATCGAGCTGGGGCTGTTCTGCCGGGCCTCGCTCGCGGAGCACCTCGACGCCGAGGAACTCTTCACCCTCACCAAGCAGGGCTTCGACTTCTTCCACGACGCCTTCGGCCGCCGCTACCCGTTCGGGAAATACGACCAGCTGTTCGTCCCCGAGTTCAACGCCGGGGCGATGGAGAACGTCGGGTGCGTGACGTTCCTCGAGGACTACGTCTTCCGATCCAAGGTCACCGACTCGGCCTACGAGCGGCGGGCCGAGACCCTGCTGCACGAGATGGCCCACATGTGGTTCGGCAACCTCGTGACGATGCGCTGGTGGGACGACCTGTGGCTCAACGAGTCGTTCGCCTCCTACGTGAGCGTGCTCGCGCAGGTGGTCGCCACCCGGTTCGCGAGCGGGTGGACCACGTTCGCCAACCTCGAAAAGTCCTGGGCCTACCGGCAGGATCAGCTGCCCTCGACGCACCCGATCGCCGCGGACATCGTCGACATCGAGGCGGTGCTCGTCAACTTCGACGGGATCACCTACGCCAAGGGGGCGTCGGCGCTCAAGCAGCTGGTCGCATACGTCGGTCACGATCCGTTCTTCGCCGGCCTGCGGAACTATTTCGAGCGGTTCGCCTACCAGAACACCGCACTGGCCGACCTGCTCGAACAGCTCGAGGCGGCATCCGGGCGGGAGCTCACCGGCTGGTCGAAGGAATGGCTGGAGACGGCGGGGCTGAACACCCTGCGCCCGCAACTGGACGTCGGTCCGGACGGCACGTTCACCGCCTTCACCGTCGTGCAGGAGGCTCCGGAGGAGCACCCGACGCTGCGCACCCACCGGATCGCGATCGGGCTCTACGACCTGACCGGGGGCCGCCTGGTCCGGCGCACCCGGATCGAGACGGATGTCAGCGGAGCCGCGACCGGGATCCCGCAACTGATCGGGGTGCCCCGGCCGAGCCTCGTCCTGCTCAACGACGACGACCTCACCTACGCCAAGATCCGGCTCGACGAGCATTCGCTCGGCACGCTGCTCGAGCACATCGGCGGTTTCGAGGACAGCCTGCCGCGCGCGCTTTGCTGGGGGGCGGCCTGGGACATGACCCGGGACGCGGAGCTCGCCGCGAGCGACTACGTCGGCCTGGTCCTGTCCGGCATCGGCGCCGAGGACGACATCGGTCTGGTGCAATCGCTTCAGCGGCTCGGCCTCACCGCGATAAACCTCTACGCCGCCCCGGAACATCGCGAGCCCCTGCTCACCCGGTTCGCCGCCGCGGCGCGGGCGTCCATGCTCGCGGCCGAACCGGCCGGCGACCATCAGCTCGCCTGGGTCCGGGCGTTCGCCTCCGCGGCGACCAGCCCCGCCGACCTGGACCTGGTCGAGGATCTGCTCGCCGGCCGGGAACTCCTGCCCGGACTGGTCGTCGACGCCGAGTTGCGCTGGCACCTGCTGCGGCGGCTGGTCGTTATAGGTAGAGCGGGGGACGTCGAGATCGACGCCGAGTTGGCGCGGGACGCGACGGCGGCCGGTGCCCGCCACGCGGCCGGGGCCCGGGCCGCGCGGCCGAGCGGCGAGGCGAAGGCCGAAGCGTGGCGGCTCGCCGTCGACGACGAGACGGTGCCCAACGCGATCCAGTCGGCGATCATCGGCGGCTTCGCGCAGATCGAACAGCCCGATGTGCTGCGGCCGTTCGTGGAGCGCTACTTCGCCGAGGTCGGTCGGATGTGGGAGCAGCGTCCCGGCGAGATGGCGCAGAACGTCGCGGTCGGGCTCTATCCCGGGCTGTTCATCGAACCGGCGACGATCGAGCGCAGCGATCGCTTCCTGCGCGAGACCGACCCGCCGCCGGCGCTTCGGCGGCTAATCCTCGAGGGACGGGCCGGGGTGGTCCGGGTTCTCAACGGGCGGTCGCGCGACGCCCGCTGCTGAGCCGGGTGGCGACCCGTTTCACCGGACCTGGACCGGGACGCGACCGGCCGCCTCGGCGAGCATCAGCACGCCGCTGGTGATCCCCCCGACCAGATCCCCGCCGGTGAACGCCGACGCCATGGACAGCGCCGCGAGCCCGCAGACCCGGTCGGGTAGCCGGTGCCGGACGTCCCGACCGGTCACGATCTCCAGCCGTCGGCTACCCGGCGCGACCAGGACGAGTACCGCCGAGGCGGCCGTCGGGCCGAGGGCCGCGTGCATCGTCTCGGCGGCGTCTCGCGGGGTGCCCTCCGGCTCGCCGACGAACACCGAGAACAGCAGGCCGGTTTCCGCTGAGGCGGCAGCGAGCACCCGGTCGACCTCGGCGAGCTGACCGTCGGTGAACGGCTCACCAGTCGGCACCGACGCCCCCCTTCGCCTGGAGCCGGGGCACGGCGGCCCGCACGGCGGCGCCCGGGTCGGGCGGCCCGGCGAACCAGACCGGATCGTGGGTCCACGGCCGCCCCGGCCGGTAGCGCGGCCGGCGGGCGAGTCCGGGACCAACGCAGAGCAGGGAGATCAGGGCGAACAGGGCCAGCGGGATCCCGCCGAAGATCGCGAGGGCCAGGCCGACGCCCAGGTGCGAGCCGGGCACCACCCCGTCCTCGACGCCGCCCGCCCAGGCGGGCGCGGTCACGGTCATCGCCACCACGACCCCGGTCGCGATCGCGGCGGTGCGCAGGGCGATGCGGGTCCTCACGAAGGTCTCCCGGGCAGTCGAGCGTCGGACCGGACCTGATCGGCTGGAACGGTACCGGACCCCGGCCGGGCGGCACCGGACCCCCCACCCCGGATCCCGTCGGCGAGCACCCGGGCGAGCCGGGCCACCGCAGGATGGGTTTCGAGCTCGTCCAAGGACAGCGAGCGATGGCCGTCCGGCGGCCGCGGTTCGGCGATCGGCAGCCGCCAGTTCGGGTACTCCTCGGTCGTTCCGGGCAGGTTCGGCTGGCGCAGGTCCCCGACCGCGTCGGCCAGCCCCGCCACGACGAGCCGGGCCGGGCTGCGGGCCAGCCCCGCGTACATGGCGGTCACCAGTTGCTCGGGGCTGGCGCCCGGCTCGGCCAGGCCGCTGCGCTCCAGCCGCTCGACCAGCCGCAGCCGCTCCTCCTCGGCCGCCGCCCGCTCCGCGGCGACCGGCCGGCGGAGCTGGCCGAGCTCGGCCCGGACCCGGACATGCTCGCCGGCGAGGAAGCCGGCGGCGGTCGGCAGGTCGTGCGTCGTGACGCTGGCCACCGCCAGCTCGCGCCACCGTTCGAACGGCTCGGACTCGAACCAGAGCACCGCGCTGCCGAGGATCCCCCGGCGCAGCAGCTCGCGCGCCACCTGGGGCTCCACCGTCCCGAGGTCCTCGCCGACGACGACGGCACCCCCGCGGTAGGCCTCGAGGGCGAGCACGCCGAGCAGCTCGTCGGCCCGGTAGCGGACGTAGGTGCCGTCGGCCGGCGATCGCCCGGCCGGCACCCACCACAGCCGGAACAGCCCGAGGATGTGGTCCACCCGGATCCCGCCGCCGTGCTGGACGGCCGCCCGGACGATCTCCCGGAACGGGGCGTAGGCGGATTCGCGGAGCGCCGCCGGATGCCAGGGCGGCAGCCTCCAGTCCTGGCCCTGCTGGTTGAACTCGTCCGGGGGCGCCCCCATCGTGGCCCGGCCGGCCAGCAGGTCCTGAAGTGCCCAGGCGTCGGCGCCGCCGGGGTCGACGCCCACCGCGAGGTCGTGGATGATCCCGATCGACATCCCCGCCTCGCGCCCGGCCCGCTGGGCCAGGTCGAGCTGCTCGGCCGCGACGAGCTGAAGCCACACCTGGAAGTCGACGTCGTCGGCCCGCGCGGCCCGGATCCGGTCGACCGCCGCCGAGCGCGGCCTGCGCAACTCGACCGGCCAGGAGCGGAAGTGCCGGCCGTGCTCGGCGGCGAGGACCGACCAGAGCGCGAAATCGTCCACCGCCGGGTGGGCCTCCCGAAATCCGGAGAGATCGCGGTGCGGCACGGACCGCCAGAGCAGCCGGAGCGCGGCGCTGAGCGCGCGCCAGGTCCGGTCGCGGTCGACGATGTCGGGGTCCACCGCCGGTCGGAAGGCGTCGACGGCGGCGCGGACCTCGGGGCTGGCGGCGGCGTACTCCGGGGTATCCGCGACCCGGATGTACACCGGATTGATGAAACGACGACTCGCCGGGGAGTACGGCGACGGCTCGACCGGGGTGACCGGCGCGACCGCGTGCAGCGGATTGACCAGCAGCAGCCCGGCATGGTGTGCGTGCGCGCTCCAGCCGGCGAGCCGGCGCAGATCGGCGAGATCCCCGACCCCCCAGGACGCGGCGGAGCGCGTCGCGTAGAGCTGCACCGCCCAGCCCCAGGTCCGGTCCGGTGGGGGCAGGCGGTACGGCGTCACCGCCACCGGCACCTCGACGTGTTCCTCGCCGACGTCGACGAGCAGCCGGTGCCAGCCGATCGGCAGGTCGCCGGGCAGGGCGAGGGTGAGGGTCGCGATCCGGGCACCGTCGATGTCGAGGAGCCCACCTCGCGCCACCGGCGGCGGGATGGCCCGCTCCCGACCGGTCTCCGCCCGGATCCGCGCGGTGATCCGCACACCGGCGGGCGCGTGCAGCTCCACGAACCCGACGGCGCCGGACCGGCTGACGACAACCGGTGGGGCGACCCGGCGCAGTTCGCTCGAGCGGGCCGCACGCAGGGCCGCCGCCCGGCTATCCGGACTCGACGCGTCCACGCCGAGGGCGTCGAGCACCGCGACCAGGGTGTCACCGTGCACCGCGACCGGTCGATGCGCCTGATCCTCGTACCAGGTCGCCACGCCGTGCGCGTCGGCCAGCCGGGCCAGGTCCGGATCGAGGTCCGGCCGGGCGAGCACCGACGGGCGACCCGGGCTCGCTTTCACCATCCGGCCGGGCGGCGGTCCAGCCAGGGGCTGGCCGCTTCGAGCTGGGCGGCGAGGGAGAACAGGGTGGCCTCGTCGGCCGGCCGGCCGACGAGCTGGACCCCGATCGGCAACCCACCCGTCGTCCAGTGCAACGGCAGGCTGATCGCCGGCTGACCGGTGACGTTGTACGTCGCGGTGAACGGCGTGAACCGTTTCTGCGCCTCGAAGTCGGCGGCCGGGTCGTCGTCGTCGCGCAGGCCGCCGACCCGGGCCGGCGGCTGGGCCAGGGTCGGTGTCAGCACCGCGTCGAAGCCGGCGCTCTGCTCGATCGCCCGTCGGGCGGCCTGGCGCATCTCGGTCAGGGCCGCCGCGAACGCCGGCCCGGTCGTCGCCCGGCCACGCTCGCGGAGCCACCGGGTCAGCGGGCGCAGCTCCCGTTCGCGGGGCGGGTCCACGGGGATCCCCGCGGCGCCGACGGCCCAGACAACCTCGAAGACGGGCACCAGCTGGGGCCCGAACGGTGGGTCGGTGTCGACGACCTCGTGCCCCAGGTCCGCGAGCAGCCGGCTGGCCGACTCGTAGGCCGCGACACAGTCCGGGTGCACCTCGGCGTCGGCGAGCACCGGCCGCCGGTACCGGCCGATGCGCAACCTGCCCGGGGCCCGCCGGGCGTGCCCGAGGAACGTCTCCCCCGCCGCGAGCGGCGGCGCCCAGTAGGGGTCGCCCGGCATCGGGCCGGCCATCGCGTCAAGCAACGCGGCGGCGTCGGCGACGGTCCGGGCGAGCGGACCGTTCGACGCCAGGCCGTTGACGTCCCCGGACAGCGGCCCGTTGCTGACCCGGCCCCGGCTGACCTTCACCCCGACGAGGCCGCAGACGCTCGCCGGGATCCGGATCGACCCGCCGCCGTCGCTGCCCTGCGCGAACGGCAGGAGACCGCCGGCGACCGCCGCGGCGGCGCCGCCGCTCGAGCCACCCGCAGACCGGTCGAGGTCCCAGGGGGTTCGCGCCGGCGGCGCCACATCCGGTTCGGTGTAGCAGGGCAAGCCGAACTCGGGGGTGTTCGTCTTGCCGAGACTCACCGTGCCGGCCGCGGCGAGGCGGGTGACCACGTCATCGTCGATGGCGGGGACGAACTCCTGGTAGATGCGGCTGCCCAGCGAGGTGCGGACGCCCGCGGTGAGGTTGAGGTCCTTGATGGCGATGGGCACGCCGTGCAGGGGCGGGAGATCCGCCCGCTGCGCCACCAGCCGCTCGGCCGCCTTCGCAGCGATCAGCGCGGCGTCCGCGGTCACCGTGACGAATGCGCCGAGCCGGACCGAGCCGCTCGAGATCCGGTCCAGGTAGTGCTCGGCGAGCTCGACCGGACTGACCTCACCGCGGCGCACGGCGAGCGCCTGCTCGAGTGCGGTGAGATCGTGCAACTGGGCCATCGAGATCAGCCCGTCAGCCCGTCACGCCGTTGCGATCCCGTCGACGAGGAGCCCGTCGTCCAGGTACGGCGCCCAGCACGGGAGCACCCGGCCGGCGCCGAGGACACGCCAGGCGATCCCACTCGGCGCCCGCGGCTGCCGGTGCAGCCGCCAGCCGAGCTCCCCGATCGGGCGATCCGCCTTCGCGTGGTTGCACCGCCGGCAGCAGGACACGACGTTCTCCCAGTCGTGCGCCCCGCCGCGGCTCTTCGGCACCACGTGGTCGAGGCTCGTCGCGGGGGCGTTGCAATAGACGCAGCGCCCGCCGTCGCGGGCGAAAACCCCGCGCCGGGTCAGCGGCACGCTGGACCGAAAGGGCACCCGAACGAACCGGGTGAGCCGCACGACCACCGGCACCTCGACGGCGATCCGCTCGCTGTGGACCACCTGCTCACCGACCTCGAGCGAGATCGCCTTTTCGGTGAGCACGAGGACGACGGCACGACGTGACGGCACGACGCACAGAGGCTCGAACGTCGCGTTGAGCACGAGCGCGTGCGACACCGGCGTCCTCCGCTGCCGGGACCGGGCACCCGGCGTCCCACTAGTGAACCCGACCGGCGGCCTTCGCGCACGTGTGACATCCGCACCGCGCCGGGGGACGGCTCACCCAAGCGAGGCCTCGAGGCGGATCGTGGTGCCGGTCAGCGCCTTGCTCACCGGACAGTTCTCTTTCGCCTGCTCGGCTGCGGCCACGAAGGTCGCCTCGTCGATCCCGTCGACCGATCCGCGGACGGTCAGCTGGATCCCGGTGATGCCGGTGCCCACCTCGAGGGTGACCTCCGCCCTGGTGTCCAGGGTCCGGGGCGGCGTACCGGCCTTGGACAGCCCGGAGGACAGCGCCATCGAGAAGCAGGAGGCGTGCGCGGCGGCGATGAGCTCCTCGGGGCTGGTCAGCCCCCCCGGCTGCTCGGCCCGAGCGGGCCAGCTCACGTCGAACGAGCCGGCACCGGAGGAGTCGAGGGAGACGGTCCCCTTGCCCGCGGCGAGGGAACCCTCCCAGTGCGCGTTGGCCGTACGGGTGGGCATAGCGGCTCCTCTCGCCGATGCGACGGTGGGTTCCATCCTGCCCGCCGCGTCCGCCCGCCCCGACAGCGGGCGATGATGTGGCGGTGAGTCTGTACGAGGAGGTGGGGGGGGAGGCGGTGTTTCGCCGGCTGGTGGCCCGGTTCTATTCCGGGGTCGCTGCCGATCCGGTGCTCGGGCCGCTCTACCCCGAGTCGGATCTCGGGCCGGCCGAGGAGCGGCTGCGCCTGTTCCTCGTCCAGTACTGGGGCGGGCCGCGTACCTACTCGACGCTGCGGGGTCATCCGCGGCTTCGCCAGCGGCACGCCCCGTTCGCGGTGACGCCGGCCGCCCGCGACGCCTGGCTGGCCCGGATGCGCGGCGCGCTCGACGAGCTGGGGCTCGAGCCGGAACCGGACCGGGAACTGTGGGACTACCTGGTGGCGGCCGCCCACTCGCTGGTCAACGTCTTCGAGTGACGCTCGGTCAGCCGCGGACCAGCCGACGGTGGGTCACCCGGTGCGGGCGGGCGGCCTCGGCGCCGAGCCGTTCCACCTTGTTCGCCTCGTAGTCGGCGAAGTTCCCCTCGAACCAGAACCAGGAGGCGCCGCCTTCCCAGGCCAGCATGTGGGTGGCGACCCGATCGAGGAACCAACGGTCGTGACTGATGACCACGGCGCATCCGGGGAACTGCTCGAGCCCGTCCTCCAGCGAGCGCAGGGTCTCCACGTCGAGGTCGTTCGTCGGTTCGTCGAGCAGCAGCACGTTGCCGCCGTCCTTCAACGTGAGCGCCAGATTCAGCCGGTTGCGCTCGCCCCCGGACAGGACGCCCACCGGCTTCTGCTGGTCGGGCCCCTTGAAGCCGAAGCTGGCGACATACGCGCGGGAGGGCATCTCCCGGCTTCCGACCTTCATGTGGTCGAGGCCATCCGAGACCGCCTGCCACACGGTCTTCCCGGGCTCGAGGGCGGACCGGGACTGGTCGACGTAGGCGATCTTGACCGTCTCCCCGAGCTTGAGCGTCCCGCCCTCCGGGTGCTCCTCACCGATCAGCATCTTGAACAGGGTGGTCTTGCCCACGCCGTTGGGACCGATGACGCCGACGATGCCGCCCCTGGGCAAGGAGAACGACAGGTCCTCGATCAGCAGCCGATCGCCGTAGCCCTTGGTCAGCCGGTCCGACTCGATGACGAGGCCGCCGAGCCGGGGGCCCGGAGGGATCTGGATCGCGTCGGTGTCCAGCGGGCCGCGGCGATCGGCTTCGCTCACCAGCTCCTCGAACCGGGCCAGCCGAGCCTTGCTCTTCGCCTGCCGCGCCCGGGGGTTGGACCGGACCCACTCCAGCTCGCGCTCGATCTCCTTCTTGCGCTTGACGTCCTTCTGGCCCTCGACCGTCATCCGGGTGGCCTTGGTGTCGAGGTAGGTCGTGTAGTTCCCCTCGTAGGGGTAGGCCCGGCCGCGGTCGAGCTCGAGGATCCACTGGGCCACGTTGTCGAGGAAATAGCGATCGTGGGTGACGGCGAGCACGGTCCCCGGGTAGGCGGCCAGATGCTGCTCGAGCCACTGGACGCTCTCGGCGTCGAGGTGGTTGGTCGGCTCGTCCAGGAGCAGCAGGTCCGGCGCTTCGAGGAGGAGCCGGCACAGCGCGACCCGGCGCCGCTCGCCTCCGGAGAGCAGACCCACGACGGCGTCGCCCGGTGGCAGGCGCAGCGCGTCCATCGCCTGCTCCAGTTGACTGTCGAGATCCCACGCCCCCACGTGGTCCAGCCGCTCCTGGAGCTCGCCCATCTCCTCGAGCAGCCGGGTCATCTCGTCGTCGTCGGCCGAGCCGAGCGCCCCGGTGACCTCGTCGAACCGCTGGAGCAGGCGGCGGGTCTCCGCGACACCGAGTTCCACGTTGCCCCGCACGTCGAGGGTCTCGTCGAGCTGGGGTTCCTGCTGGAGCATGCCTACCGTGTAACCCGGGCTGAGGACAGCGTCGCCGTTGGACGGGTGGTCGAGACCGGCCATGATGCGCAGGACGCTCGACTTCCCGGCACCGTTCGGCCCCACGACGCCGATCTTCGCTCCGGGCAGGAAGGCCAGGGTCACGTCGTCCAGGACGACCTTGTCGCCATGCGCCTTGCGGACGCGACGCATCGAGAAGATGTACTGGGCCATAGCTCCAGGGTAAGCGGGTACCCATCCCGACTATGCCGGGGCGGCGGCGCCGGCTGCGGCCAGGTCGTCGGTGACGTCGTCGGAACGCCCCGGGTCCGTGGCGACGGACTCCGGGTCCGGCGGCGTGTCGGCTCCCGGACCGCCGGCGCCGTCGAGCCAGCCGTCAGGGGCGGGCGCGTGACCGCGCCGGGTGACCCGGCAGGTCCCCCGGGACAGGTCGGGACCGACGACCGAGGCGTCGATCTCGTAGGTGTTCCGGGCCTGGCCGTCCTTGTCGGTCCACGAGCGCAGGGTCAGCCGGCCGTAGACGACCACGGGGTCGCCCTTCGTCAAGGATTCCACGACGTTGTCGCCCAGGACGCGCCAGCAGCTGACGTTGATGAACAGGGTCGTGCCGTCCTTCCACTCGTTGCTGACCCGGTCGAAGCGCCGCGGCGTCGAGGCGAGCCGAATTCCGGTGACGGCCACACCGCCCTGGGTGGCGCGCCGGGTCGGGTCGGCGACCAGGTTGCCGCAGACCGTGACGTAGGTCTCCATGTGATCCACCTCCATAGGGCCCGGCGCCGGTCGCCGCGCACCCGACCTACGGTGGGCCGCCCGGATGGGCCGCGCCATGGACCGCGGCCAGACTGTGGACGGCTCGGCGTCTTCCGCGGGTTGTGGACAGTCGGGTCGGGGCTGCGACACTGGGACGGGTCCGAGATCCGCGGATCCGGGCGCCCGTAGCTCAGCTGGATAGAGCGGTGGACTTCTAATCCATAGGTCGCAGGTTCAAGTCCTGCCGGGCGCGCCGGTCCTGTCAGCTTCCGAACCTTTGGGTGCGGGGGCTGGCTGGCGTTCGGGATCTTGAAGATCGGCTGGATGTCGCTGCGGGCAGCGGCCCGCACCTCGTGGACGAGGGCGTAGAGCAGCTGCTTCTGGGCGCCGGTGTCGCCGTCGGCGATGACCTTCTGTACCCGATCGCGCAAGGCCTCCAGCTCGTCGTGCGTCGGGCCTTGAGGGCTCGCGTCGAGGTCGGCGGCAAGCTGGAAGCGGCGCTCACGCAGTTCCGCGGTCTTGTGTGCCAGGGTTTGGATACGCTGGCTGCACGCGGCCTCGGGCAGCGTGCCGGCTTCGAAGGCGAGCAGGTAGCGCTCGATGGCCTCTTCGGTCTTGCACAGCTCGCCGTCGAGGGCGGTGAGTTCGTCACGGACTCGGTGTTGCTGTTCACCGGCCCGGTCCCGCCCGGCGGCAAGGGCGTCATCAACGAGGTTGGTGTTGGTGAACGTGTCGAGAAGCCGGTCGAGGACCGCCCGGTCGAGTTGCTCGGCGTTGAGACGTTCGGCGTCGCATGAGCCGGCGCCGTAGCGGTGGCGGGTGTAGCAGGTGTAGTAGCGGTACCGGTAGCGGTTGCCGTTGGCGGCACCGCCGACGAAGCGGGCACCGCAGCGGGTGCAGGTGATAAGTCCGGCGAGCAGGTAGTCCGAACCGTTGGAGGCCCGTTGGGCGTGGTCCTCGCCACGGGCGATGAGGATCTGCTGGGCGGCATCGAACGTCGCCTGTTCGACGAGTGGCGGGTGCGGAGCGGCGTGGTAGCTGTCTCGGAAGTAGACCTCGCCGAGGTAGGCGCGGTTGCGCAGTACCGTGAGGACCGCTGGCATGTTCCAGGGCCGTCCGGCTTTGGTGCGGTGGCCGCGTTCGGTGAGCCAGTTGCCGATCGACCGGGCGCCGAGGTGCTTCTTGGTGTACAGGTCGAAGATGACCCGCACCAGCGGCGCCTCGT
>DATLTS010000010.1 GCA_035533475.1 Mycobacteriales bacterium
TCATCGCGCACATCAGCGAACGCCTCGATATAGGCAGCGACCTCGGCCTCCACCGCCGCCATCAACATCGACTGCGCGCCCTGCCGGCACACCAGATCGAGCACCGAACCCGACCCCGCGGACGAATTCGCAGGCTGGTCATGAGACCCACTGTGGCTTACCTTGGACATGGTCGTACCTTCCCGACCAGCGTTGCAGCGCCGGTCTTGCTTGAGGGCTTACAGGACCACCGGGAAGGTACGACCCCCACCCGGCACATCCACAGATTTCAATTATTGCTCGATCTCGTTACGGGGGACGAGAGATTGACGAACGCCACAGGGCCGCACTGTCGGGTCCGCCGCCCCGGCGCCCCGCAGTGATCGAACTCGTGCAACCGGTTCGTATCGGTCCCGCCGGCACGAGACACTTCCGCTGGTCAGCGGCGTGGTGGAGGTGACACCTCCGCATACGAACCGCGATCCCATTCTGTGTGGCCGAAGAATCTCGCTTGCACCGAGGCGGGCGAGGAGCCACTGACACGGGGTGGTCTGCGCCGCCCACGTCCTCGGCGAGGTCTACATCGACGGCGAGAGTGAAGGGCGGCAAGCTATAGTCAGCTATATAGGCGACGTTTTATAGCTGGCTATAGGAGGCGCGTCGCGTCCCGCGAGCACCCGGGGCAGATTGTGTCATGGACGGCAGTGTTAACACACCCGGTGCTGGCGGCCCGGCCTTGCCGAAGAAGTCCGAAGCGTAAACGATCGTGCTCCGACCGGTCTTCAGGTGGAGATCAACGAGGTACTTCCGCCGCACGCCGTCGAAATCAGGGCCAGTCGGGCCGACGCTGTTCTGGACCTCGGCGAGGATCTCGCCCCATCCCGGCATCTGAACCTGCGTCTACGCGTTGCCGCCCGTCGCAAACCGCGTGACCGCCCGGTACACGCGACCGTCGCTCGGCGACTGCTTCAGAGCCGCCTCGAACACGCGCGATGCCTCGGCGACCCCCGGACGCGACTTGGCCGCCGCAAGCAACTCCTCGCGGCGCTGTTCCAGCGTCTTCTTCTCCGCCATGATCCCGCCTCCCTGCCCGCCTAGATCGATCATAGGCATCTCTCACTGCCCACCGTAGCCCGATCGCAATCGCCCTGCTCGGCCAATCCCCAGCTCGGAATTTTGCGCGAGCCCGCCCGCCACCACCCGATCGGGGCCGGCTTGGGCAAGGATCACGACGTGGCCGGGAGCATCTACGACGTTCTTGATCGTCTTCGTGCGTCGGCGACGTCGGAGGCGGACAAGGGCAGCAAGCTGAGCGGCTGCTAGGCCGGACACGGACATCGATCCGGTCGCTGCCGATGCGGTGACCGGCGGGCGGGTCGCGATCCAGGGCAAGTTCTTCGCTCACGGCAGCACGATCCGGGGCGGTCGCCCAGGGTCCGGCTGGGAGGCTGGCCCAGCGGTTGTCGTTATGCATCGTTTCGGGTTCGGGCTGGGACTGGCGGCTTCCTCCCTGCGCTCCCCGAGAGACCTACGACCCCGACCACGCGGCCGATCTGCTGGCCCGCCGTTAGCGGTCAGGCGGCCCGGATCCGCCGGCCGGACACCAGTCCGGTGCTGATCCGCACGTAGGTCGACGCCGACGCCGGCGCCCACGACTCGATGCCGAGCTGATCGGCCCGCACGATCTCGCTGATGTCCGTCAGCGGCCGAGCGATACCGGTGACGAGCACGCTCCAGCCGCAGCGGTGGTCCGGGGCGAAGTCGTCGACCTCGAAGGCGACCACCATCCCGGCCCGGGCGGCCGCCAGCTTGCTGCCCTCACCGGTGCGGAACACGATGTCGGCCCCGTCCACCGCGTAGTTCACCGGCAGCGCCACCGGCAGGGCGTGATCGGTCAGCACGACCCGGCCGATCGAGCCGCTGGCGAGCAGGCGGTCACAATCGGCCCGAGGCAACGTCTCCACCCCGGGCTCTTCGGTCGCCACCTCCCCATCATGAGCCGCGTCAGCAGCTCGAGACAGGGTCGAAGGTCATCGGGCGCGGACGGGCTCGGTTCGTTCTCCCGGGGGGTGCCGGGCCGTCAGTCAGCGCGGAACACCTCGGACACCGGGCGCCGCGGCGTGGCCGCGGCGCCGTCGGCGTGTCCGATGCGCAGCAGCATCTGGGGGTCGTTGGGGGTGCTGAGCTCCTCGGCCACCAGGTGCCGCACGTAGCGCAGTTCGAGCGGCTGGCTGAAGATGGCGGCGAAGGCCCAGTCGCAGGCAGCGCGCAGCAGCATGCGCTGAACCGCCTGGCCGGCGCTCAGCCAGTCCTCGAGGGAGTCCCCGTCGGTGGCCAGCACGGCGAGGACCGCCTCCTCCGGGCCGGCGCCGGGGAGTCGCCCCCAACCGCGGCCGAGGTCGAAGTCCCGGCCGACGAGGGAGTTCGGGCTGGCCACGACGTGGCTGGAGTAGGCGGCGGCGGGCACCCCGTCGCGGCGGTCCTCCGCCGGCGCGGGGGTCCAGCTCAGCAGCTCGTCCCGCCAGGTGGGATCGGCTCGCTGCGTGCGCTCGGCGGCCGCGACGAGGTCGGCGAGGCGACGGGCCCGCCCCGGCGAGCCGACGACGAACAGGTGCGCCCCCTCCAAGGCGACTGCGTCCATCAACGCCACCATCAGTTCGGGGGCGACACGACGCTCGCTGAACCGTCCGCGATGGGTGTGGCGGCGCGCAACAGCGGCGAGCAGGCGGCGTTCCTCGTCGGTGGCCGCCGGGCCGGCCGTGACCGCGACCCGGGCGAACAGGGCCGGTTCCGCCGGGTCCGGGACGAGCGCCACGTGGGTGCTCATCCCGTGACTGCGGGCGGCCAGCCGCAGGTTCATCAGGGCGGCGCCGCAGCTGATCGCCAGCTCACGACCGCTCGGGTCCGCCACCGGCAGCAGCCGGCTCGGGTCGCCGCGGAGCTCGATCCCGCCGTCGTCGAGCCGGAACTGCCACGGCTGGCTGTTGTGCAGCGATGGGGCCCGGACGGCTGTTGCCACCAGGTCACGCGCGAGATCCGCCGTCAGGTCGAGGCTGCGTGTGCTCATCGTGAACCTACCGTCCGGGTGGGCGCGAACGTCAGGACGAGAACACACCTCTACGCTCGGGGACGCCAGAGGCCAAGGTCCCGTCGGCGAAGGCTCGCGTCGCGATCGTGAGCTGATCGCTCCAGGGGCGAACCCCGAGGACCAGCCGCGCGAGAGTCTCCAACCGCTCCCGCATCTCCGCCGGCAGCGGACCGGCTGTGTGCACGGTGAGCACCGGCCGGCCGAGGTGCCCGACCGTCAGGGTGACGCCGACGGGTCGGGTGTAGCCGGCGCGGCGCATCACAGCGCGCAGCGCCTGCGGCAGCGACCGGGACGTGGCGTCCCGGCGCAGCGAGTGGATCCGCTCGCAGGCCGAGGGCGCGTCCCCCGATTCGCAGCGCAGGACGGCCCAGTCGATGAACCGCCCTGCCCCCTGGGGTCCGGCCACGACGACCGGCACGTCCGCGTAGACCGCGCACACCGCCGGATAGTCGGCGGCGCTCAGCGACGCTTGGTCCGCGGCGGGAAGCTCCAGCACGACGTCGACCGGTGTGTCCAACGGGCACCGGCCGCCCGGGCCGGCGCCGACGCAGGAAGCGGTGCTGCCCGGCATCGGGTTGCAGCTGAGAACGACATCCCCACGTCGGCGAAGCCGCTGGCCCGTAGCCGAGGCTTCCGCCGCTGATCCCGCCAGCAGGACCGTGATGCCCGTCATCCGGGCGCCCCGGTGTGATCGGCGATCGCCTCGACACAGTCGGGACAGCGGTCGAGGAAGCCGACCGTGCGGAAGTCGATGCCCGGGAACACGGTCAACCATCCGGCCGGCAGGCCGCACAGGGTGCGCCTGGTTCCGAGCAGGAGTCCGTGGCAGGCGCCACCCGGGGCAGTGGCCCGGTGTGACCCGGCGGCGGCGACCGGGAACCGGTGCTGCAGCGGCGTGGTCTGAGTCGAGGCGACGACGACCGGCGTCGCTCCCACCGCACCGGTCGCGCTGGTCATCTCGGTCCCTTCGGCTGCCTGCTGATCCAGACTGCGCCGGGGCGCGTCGGGGCGGCGGCGGCGGCTGGAGGCGGGTCGGCGTGGGCGGGCCGCAGCAGCACAGCCAGGTCGGCGTCGACGTTCGGGGCGCCGGAGAAGTGCCGCAGATACAGCGAACGCAGCGACAGCCGCTCGGGCAACTCGCGCAGCTCCGTCACGTCGCCCGGGACGGCGCGGCGGATGTGCATGACCTGCGCGTCGCTGAGCAGGACGTCCCTGTCCAACCCGGTCGGCATCTGTGGCCCCCTTCGAGCATCGGTCCCGGCGCCAAGCTAAGCGCCTCTTGGGCCGCCGGGCAGTGGCTTGCGACCCGCCAGCTTGGGACTTTGGTCCCGTCGGGCGCCGGCAGACCCGTTACCGTCGTGAAGGTGCACTGAGCGCGAGTCCGACGGGAGCAGCATGGCCATGCCCGACCCCGACCACCCCCACGCCGACACCATCCGGGTGTTCCTGCTCGACGACCACGAGGTGGTTCGGGCGGGGGTCCGTGAGCTGTTGGAGGCCGACGGTGACATCGAGGTCGTCGGGGAGGCCGGCACGGCGGCGCAGGCGCTGGCCCGGGTGCCGGCGGTCCGCCCGCAGGTGGCGGTGCTCGACGTGCGGCTGCCCGACGGCGATGGGGTCAGCGTCTGCCGGGAGCTGCGGTCGCGGATGCCCGAGCTGGCCTGCCTCATACTGACCTCGTTCGCCGACGACGATGCGCTCTTCGACGCGATCATGGCCGGGGCGGCCGGCTACGTGCTCAAACAAATCCGGGGCAGCGACCTCGTGGGTGCGGTGCGCACCGTGGCGGGGGGCGGCTCGCTGCTGGACCCTCAGGCTGCTGCGCAGGTAATGGCCCGGCTCCGGGATCACGCCACCCGTGACGATCCGCTGGCCGGGCTCACCGCCCAGGAGCGTCGGATCCTCGACCTGATCGGCGAGGGGTTGACCAACCGGCAGATCGGCGAGGCGCTGCACCTGGCCGAGAAGACGGTGAAGAATTACGTGTCGAACCTGCTGGCCAAGCTGGGGATGCAGCGCCGCACCCAGGCCGCGGTGTTCGTGACCCAGGCCCACCAGCACGACCACGGGCGGTAGCCGGCGCGGGTGACGCTCACCCCGGCCTGGTCGGCACCGTCCACACCAACTCGGTACCGCCCGACGGTGGTGCTTCGGCGGTGAACGTCCCCCCCAGGCTCCGGGCTCGTTCGGCCATGTTGGTCAGACCGCTGCGCCGCCCGTCCGCCGGCAGGCCGACACCGTTGTCGGTCACCCGCAGGGTGAAGCTTTCTGCGTCCACCTCCGCCCTGATCTGCACTGCGCTGGCCTCAGCGTGCCGGGCGACATTGGACAGACCCTCGGCGAGCACTGCTGCGGCCTGCTCCGCCAGCTCGGCCGGGCTGGCGTCCACCGGCCCGGTGAACTGGAGCGACGGCGCGAACCCGAGGGTCTCGGCGGCCTGATCGGTCACCGCGAGCAGCCGTGTCCGCATGCCTGGTCCCTCCGGGTCGGCGGGAGTCTGGAGCGCGTAGATCGTGGTGCGGATCTCCCGGATCGTGCCGTCGAGCTCGTCGACCACCCGAAGGACGCGAGCAACGGCATCGTCGTTGGTGATCAGCCGCACCACGCTCTCCAGCTGCATTCCGCTGGCGAACAGCCGCTGGATGACCAGGTCGTGCAGGTCCCGGGCGATGCGGTCCCGGTCCGCGAACACCAGCAACCGTTCGGCGTCCCGGCGGCGCTCGGCCAACTCCAAAGCGACCGTCGCCTGCCCGGCGAAGCTTTCCAGCATCCGCAGCTCCGGCTCGCTGAAACGCATCCCACCGGCGTGTCGGGCCATCTTGAGCACGCCTCTGACCGCCCCCGCCGCCCCAAGCGGCACGACCACCGCTGGCCCCAGCCGCACCAGCGAGGCCAGCCGGACGGCGAGCGGGTCGTCTGCCGCCAGGGCCTCGACCACCAACGGTTCCGCTGAACCGAACACCAGCCCGGACAGCGATCCGGGGACGGGCAGGGTGAGGCCGCGCAGGGTCTGCGCACCGACGCCGTCGGCCACCTCGACGAGCAGGCCGGCCGCATCGGCTGGCATGGCGATGATCGCGACGTCGGACTCGGTGATCTCCCGCGCCTGGGCGGCGACCAGGGCCAGCACCTCGTCGGGGTCGGTGCCGGACAGCAGCCTCGTCATCACGGCGCCGGAGGCGGCGAGCCAGCGCTCCCGCCGCCGCGCCTCGTCGTAGAGCCGGGCGTTTTCGATCGCCACCCCGGCCGCGGTGGCCAGCGCGACGACGATCCGCTCGTCCTCCTCGGTGAACTCCCCACCGCCGCGCTTCTCGGTCAAGTACAGGTTGCCGAATACCTCGTTGCGGACCCGGACCGGCACCCCGAGGAAGCTCGTCATCGGCGGGTGGTGCGCCGGGAAACCCACCGAGGCGGGATGAGCGGACAGATCCGCCAGCCGGATCGGATGGGGCTCGCGGATGAGGAGCCCGAGGATGCCGTGACCGCGGGGCAGCGCGCCGATCCGGGCGTGGGTCTCCCGGTCGACGCCGACCGTCAGGAACTGGGAGAGCCGGTCAGGTTCGCCGATCACCCCCAGCGCCCCGTAGGTGGCGTCCACCAACGCGACCGCCGCCTCGACGATGCGGTGCAGCACGACCTGCAGGTCGAGCCCGCTGCCGATGGCGACGATCGCCTCCAACAGGCCGTGGGACCGGTCGCGGGTGACCGCGACCTCGACCGACCTGCCCGGGTGCTCGGGCTCCCGCTGCTCGTGCACCATGCGCGGCCCTCCCTCCCGGCTCACCATCTCACCGCGACCCAACCTTGGGCGACCAAGCGCAGAGTCTCGGGATCGGTGACCATCCGTTACGGGACCACGGGCGGTGGGCGGTGGGCCGACCGTGCGGGCGCCACGCGCATTCCCCGGTCGTCGAAGTGACGGCCGGCGCGCCCGACCGGGCCCGGCGGATCTTCCCGTTCGTCCCGATCGGGCCCTAAGTCCCCCCCGGTGGGGGACGGGCGGCTCTACCCGCCGACGCCCCTTAGGGCTTGCCTGGGCGTGTCACGGCCAGCCGAGGAGGAGCACATGATCAGCGAGGACATGCGTACCGTCGTCGAGGCGGCGACGATGGCGCCGTCGCTGCACAACAGCCAGCCCTGGCGCTTCCGCGTCGACGGCGACGTCCTCGACGTCTTCGCCGACCGCGCCCGGGAACTGAGGGTCATCGACCCCGCCGCACGGGAGCTGCACGTCAGCTGCGGGGCGGCGATCTTCTTCGCGCGCACCGCGGTCCGCGCCCTCGACCGGGCATGCCTCATCGAGCTGCTGCCCGATCCCGCCGACCCGGATCATCTCGCCCGGATCACCGCCGGCGGCGCCGACCCGGTCACCGTGGACGAGCAGGCGCTGGCGGAGGCCATCCCGCTCCGCTACACCGACCGGGGCGTGTTCGACGAACGCCCGGTCCCCGCCGCGCTCGTCGAGCAGCTGCGGGCCGCGGCCTCGGCCGAGGGTGGCTGGCTGCGGGTCCTCGACACCGCCGACGACGAGATCGCCGCCGCCGTCCTGCTGGCCCGGGCGAACGACATCGAACTTGACCATCCCGACTACGAAGCCGAGCTGGCAGCCTGGAGCCGGAGCACGCCCGCCGCCGACGACGGCATCCCCCGCCAAGCCGTGCCAGCGACCCCGGTCGCCGAGCGCGGCAGCGTGTTCCGCCTGCGTGACTTCGACGTCGACGGGACGCTCACCGCCGCCCACAGCCGGTCGGGCGTCCCGCCGACGCCGGAACGCCCCCTCGTCGTCGTGCTCGGCACTCCAGGTGATGACCCCGCATCCTGGCTCGAGGCCGGGCAGGCCCTCGGCCGGCTGCTGTTGCGCGCCGCCGCCGACGGGGTGACCGCCTCCCCCATGACGCAGGTCGTCGAGGTGCCGGCGACCCGGACCCTGCTGGCCCGCAGCCTCGGCCTGCTCGGCCACCCGCAGATCGTGCTGCGGCTCGGCTACGGCCACGGCCGGCCGCGCACACACCGCCGCCCGCTGGCCGATGTGATCGCCGCCGGCAGGACGAAGGTCCCACAGACCGGTGACCTGCGGCCCTGACCGATTCGAACGCGCTCGGCCAGGCTCGATCTCGACAGCAAACGACAGAGCCGGACGACAGGGCCGGACGACAGAGCCGGACGACAGGGCCGGACGAAGAAAGGGAGGCGTGCCATGCGCCGCAAGACATTCGACGCGCTGGTCTCCGGCGCGGGCCTGCTGCTCGCCGTCGTGCTCATCGCAGCCGGCGGCGTGCTCGCCTGGGGCAGCTCGTTCGTGGCCAGCAACGTCCACAGCCAGCTCGCCAGTCAGAAGATCTTCTTCCCGCCGAAGGCGGCGTTCGCGAACGCCAAGCCGGGCAGCGAGATCACCCCCTCGATGATCACCACCATCGAGCCCTACGCCGGCCAGCAGCTGCTCACCGGACCGCAGGCCAGGGCCTACGCCGATGACTTCATCGCCGTGCACCTTTCCGAGATGCCCTACGGCGGCGTCTACGCCACGGTCAGCGCCCAGGCGTTGGCCAACCCGACCGACACCGCGCTGAAGGCGGAACAGGCCGCGGTCTTCCAAGGCACCAGCCTGCGCAGCATGCTGCTCAACGCCTACGGGTGGGCCACGATCGGGACGGTTGCGGGCATCGCCGCGATCGGTGCCTTCGTCGCCGGCGGTCTGATGCTGCTGTTCGCCGGGCTCGGGTTCCGGCACTACCGCAAGGTCTCCCCCGCCAAGGAGATCGTGCTCGGCTCCAAGACCCCGGCTCCGCTCGAGGTGTAACACCAGCAAGCGCGAAGACCTCGCCTCCCCGGGCGGGGTCTTCGCCTGTCACTGCCGAGTTAACCGGCTCGCCGCTTCGCGATCCCGATCGTTTGCGACGTCTAGCGCAACCAGGCACGGCAGCGAAGAGGGCGGCGCATGGACGCGCACCCTGATCAGCCGGGCGGACCCCTGTCGACCGAGGAGCTGCCCCGCCTCGACGCGTACTGGGGCGGCAGCTCACCGGCCGGCACGGGCTCTTCAGCTGCTACGAGGCGTTCATCCACATCGTCGACTCGATGTTCAACCGGCACTCCCTGACGATCACTGGGATCCGCCCGGTTACTGTTGACCAACCGGCGCGCGGTCCGTCGCTAGCCTGCCCTTCCACGCACGGGTGATCGCCTAACGGGCGTGTTTCAGGATCGCTTGTCACCGCGAGGTGTGTCCAGCGGTCCCGTCAGCGGGCAGCCGGGATTTATGGCTTCTTCCCACCCTGTCAAACTGCCGGCG
>DATLTS010000011.1 GCA_035533475.1 Mycobacteriales bacterium
GCGTCACCCTCGCCCTGGTCGTTCACGACGTCCATGCTGGTCGTTGTGCTCATCACGTGCGCTCCTCCCCGAGACCCCGGCAACTGCCGGCAGCCCCAGAGTCGGGCACCGAACTCACACACAGACGATTAGACACGCTCAGCCTTTCGCGTCGCGGTGGCGGCGTCGAAGTGGCGCAGATCGGTCACATACACGCCGCGACGATAGCGAGCTTGCCTGGGGCAACCGCCCTTGCCCAGCGCCCGAACTCCGATGGGAGTGCGCTGGGCGTGCTTTCGCTTCCGTTAAGCCGGCCGGCACCGAGCCGCGCCGACCACGCCAAGTTCTGCCAGACCGAGGGCTGGCACCAGATCCGGGACGCCCGCGGCCGCACCGGCACCCATCACCTCACCTGCGAGCTTGACCTGCGGGACGCCCGCTCCCCCGGCCGCTACGCTGCCCGCGGACGTGGTCCAGCTGCTGCTGCACCGGGTCGGCCTGACCGAGGCGGAGGTCGCCGCCATGACCCGCGCCGAGGCGATCGAACGGCTTCAGTGGTCCTGGACTGACGGCCGCTAACCCTGCCGAGGCGAGCCGGGCCACGGCCCGAACGCACGTCATCCTGCTCGTCCAGGACCTCCACGTCACCATAGCCAACGCCGCCACCGGCGAAGTCCTACGCGACCTGATCATCGACCCACGACGCGACTACCAACCCACCGGCCGACCCCCAGGCCCCACAAAGACATAGCCCGAACCTGCACAATGCAGGTCCGGGCTATTCCGATGTCCCGAGACATCACACCGTCGGGACGACAGGATTTGAACCTGCGACCCCTTGACCCCCAGTCAAGTGCGCTACCAAGCTGCGCCACGTCCCGGTGCGGCCCGGATTCGGGCTAGGACGCACAGAATCTATCCCAGGGCACCTCCGGTGCGCTTGTCCTTGACTCGGACCCCGATGTCGATGGGCGTCCCGGAGAAACCGAAACTCTCGCGCAACCGGCGCTCGAGAAAGCGCCGGTAGCCAGCCTCGAGGAAGCCAGTCGTGAACAGCACCACCCGGGGCGGCCGGATGGCGGCCTGGGTGGCGAAGAGCACTCGTGGCGCCCGACCGCCCCGGACCGGCGGCGGGGTCCCGCCGATGACATCGGCGAGCCAGGCGTTCAACCGGCCGGTCGGGATGCGCTGCTCCCAGCCGCCGAGCGCGGTTCGCATCGCGGGCGCTAACTGCTCGATGCCGCGACCGGTGCGGGCCGACACGTTCACCCTCGGCGCCCAGGCCACCCGAGCAAGGTCACGCTCGATCTCGCGTTCGAGCTGCAACCGGCGGTCCTCATCGAGCAGGTCCCACTTGTTGAGCAGTAGGACGATCGCTCGACCGGCATCGGCGGCCATACCGACGATGCGCTGGTCCTGCTCGCTCAGCGGTGCGGACGCGTCGAGGACGATGATCGCGACTTCGGCCGCCTCGATGGCCGCCGCGGTGCGTAGCGAGGAGTAGTACTCGCTGCCGGAGGCTTCCTTCACGCGGCGCCGTAAGCCCGCGGTGTCCACCACCCGCCAGGTTTCGCTCCCGAGCTCGATCACCGCGTCAACCGGGTCTCGGGTCGTCCCGGCGCGGGGATCGACGATCGCCCGCTCCTCACCCGCCAGGCGGTTGAGCAGGCTGGACTTGCCGACATTGGGGCGCCCGACGATGGCGACCCGGCGCGGCCCGGTCGGCCGCTCCGCGACGTCCGCCACGTGCGGCAGCGCGGCATAGATCGCGTCTAGCAGGTCCCCGCTCGAGCGCCCGTGCAGCGCGCTCACCGCGATCGGCTCGCCGAGCCCGAGCGCCCACAGGGCAGCTGCATCTGCCTCGCCGCGGGCATCGTCGACCTTGTTCGCGGCCAGGACAACGGGCTTGCCGGACCGCTGGAGGACCCGGGCCACCGCCTCATCCGCGTCGGTGGCGCCCACGGTTGCGTCGACCACCAGCAATACCGCATCCGCCGCGGTGACCGCGATCCCGGCTTGCGCGGCCACCCGGGCGGCAAGCCCATGGGCGTCCGGCTCCCAGCCCCCGGTATCGACGACGGTGAATGGGCGACCCCGCCAGGTCGCGTCATAAGCGACCCGGTCCCGCGTGACGCCGGGCACGTCCTCTACGACGGCTTCCCGGCGCCCGATGAGCCGGTTCACCAGCGTGGACTTGCCGACGTTCGGTCTGCCCACCACGGCGACGATCGGAATCTTGGCGGCTTCCGGTGCGGGCTCCGCGCCGCCGTCCGATGGGCTCACCGGGGCGGCGTCCGGCCGGTGAGCGGGAGCGAGCGATCGAGGTGGTCGAGCAACTGCCGCCGGATCTGCTCGGCCGCGGCGGCAACCGTGCTCCGGGCCCGCGGATCGCCGGTCGGCTCGACCCGGAAAGGGGTCCCGAAGACGATGTCGATCGGCACTCGAAGCCGGGGCAGGCGGTGGCCTCGTGGCAGGGCGTCGGCGGTGCCTAGGCACACCACGGGGACGATCGGACATGCCGACTTGAGCGCAAGGTAGCCGATTCCGTGCTGCACGGACTCCAGCATGCCGGTCCCCCGCGTCCCCTCGGGGAAGACACCGAGGACACCGCCGGCAGCCAGCACCGCCAGCCCGCTGCGCAGGGCGGTCCGGTCAGGACGACCACGGTGCACCGGGATTTGCCGGAAGGAACTCAGCAGCCGGCCGAGCCAGCGGTTGGTGTACAGCTCAGACTTGACCAGGAAGGCCGCAGGCCGGGGCGACTCGATGAACACGAAAGGCCCGTCGAGGAATCCGGTGTGGTTGCCGGCAAGCAGGACCGGACCCTCGGCTGGGATGAGATCGGCTCCGATCACGCGCAGTCGGAAAGCCAGCCGGAGGAGGATTCGGAAGGCCGCGCGCAGGAGCCGGAGTTGGGTTGTCTCCCTCAGCGCGCGGCCCGTGGCCGTCACCGGTCGGCTCCGCGCCCGGCCGGCAACCGCCCGGGGATCTGCGCCACGATCAGGGCGACAACCTCATCCACCGTGAGCGCAGTCGAGTCGATCACCAGGGCTTCGTCGGCCCGGACCAGCGGCGAAGTCACGCGGGTCGTGTCGAGCCGATCACGGCGCTCGATCTCCGCCCGGGTCTGGGCGAGCTCACTCGCCCGGTCGACCGGTCCGCTCACCTCCGTGAGATCCCGCGTCCGGCGCTCCGCCCTGGTCTCCGACGTTGCGGTCAGGAAGATCTTGAGCTGCGCATCCGGCACGACTACCTGCCCGATATCCCGCCCCTCGACGACGATTCCGCCGGCGCCGATGATCTCCCGCTGCCTGCGGACCAGGTGCAGCCGTACCCCCGGAACGCTGCTGACCACGCTGACCGCGTTCGTCACGGCCCTGGTCCGGATGGCCGAGGCGACATCGGTCTCAGCGACGGTGACGGTCGGGTGCGCGGGGTCCGTGCCGATCCGGAGGTCGATCTTCGCTGCGAGCCCGGCGAGCGTCTCCGCGTCTTCGAGGTCGATCCGGTCCTGTAGGGCCAGCCAGGTGACAGCGCGGTACATCGCACCGGAGTCGAGGTAACGCAGCCGTAGCCGGCCGGCGACCGCGCGCGCCACCGTGGACTTGCCCGAGCCCGAGGGACCGTCGATCGCGATGACGAGTCGCCGCGCCGGGTGGCCTCGCTCCGCCACCGGGACGGGGTGCGCGTCGGCCACGACTCTCCTCGGTCAGGTGCTGGGTCGGCCCACTGTAGAGGCAGCCCGAAAGTCGGCTCATGGGTTTATCGATGAATCGCTTTATCTCAGTCTTCGATCGGCCAGCCCCGCTGCGCCAGCCCGGCGCTCAGACCGGCGACGGACTCCGGGCGGACCAGCAGCTCGACGATGCCCACCGGCAGGCCCGGGGAATGATCGACGCGGAGATCTTCGATGTTGATCCCGGCTGCCCCGGCGTCGGCGAGCAGCCGAGCCAGCTGACCGGGCTCGTCCGAGACGATGACGGCGACCGCTCCGTACACCCGCGGGCTTCCGCCGTGCTTGTCCGGCAGGCGGCGGCGACCCGCCCGCCCGGCCTCGAGCAGATCGCGGAGGCCCCCGGATGCTTTGCCGCGCCGGAGTTCGGCCGCGGCTGATGCCAGCCGCGCGCTGACCTGATCGAGCGCGGCGGCAAGCGGACCGGCGTTGGCCTGGGCGATATCGACCCAAAGATCGGGATCTGACTCGGCGATCCGGGTCATATCGCGCAGGCCAGGACCCGCCAGGCGAACGTGGCTATCCGGCAATTCGGCGAACTGGGCGGCGAGCGCCGAGGCGACGAACTGGGGAACGTGGCTCGTGGCAGCCAGTGCCCTGTCGTGCTCCTCGGGGGTCATCTCTATCGCGGTCGCACCGCAAGCGCCGACCAGCCAGCGGGCCGCCTCGATCGCCTCCGGGCGACTGCGTTGCGAGGGGGTGAGAACCCAGACGCGTCCCTCGAAGAGGTCCGGTCGGGCGGCGCCGGGTCCGCTGCGTTCCCGACCGGCGATCGGATGGCCGCCTGTGAAGATCTCCGCCGCCGCCGGCGAATGAAGTCGACTGCTGGATGATTGAACGCTCAGAATCTCGATCTCATTCTGAGAGTGCGACTTGACAGATGAAGTATCTGTAATGCTGTCGCAGAGATTGCGTCGTACCAGGTCGCTTACGACCTCCACCACGGCGCCGGGCGGAACGGCTAGAACCGCCAGCTCGACGTGTTCGCCGGTGAGCGGTCGCCCCGCGCCGAGACGAATCGCGGTCTCCAGATGCCCCGAATCCCGGTCGTCGAGGTAGAGCTCATGTCCGCGGCTGCGCAGCCTGAGCCCGATCGAGGTGCCGATCATCCCCGCGCCGACGACGAGGACGCGGCGAGGCGGCTCGACCGGACTCACTTGGGCAGGTCGGTCCGCAGGGCAGCCGCGCCCCGCAGGTAGACATGCTTGAGGTCGTGTCGACTTCGCTCGGTCTCCACATGAGCGAGTAAGCGGAGCACCCGCGGCATCGCGCCGGGCACGTCGATCTCGGTGGCGCAGAGCATCGGGACATCGCTGATCCCCGCCGCTCGAGCGGCGTAGGCCGGGAATTCCGCGCGCAGGTCAGGCGTCGCCGTGAAGATCACGCTGACGACCTCCTCGGTGGTGAGATCGTTCCGCTCCAAGACCGCGTGCACGAGCTCGGCGATCGCCTCGAGGATCAGCTCCCGGTCGTCCCACTCGACCTGCGTGGCGCCCCGGACGGCCCGCACCGCCACGACCGCTCTCCCCTCGTTCGGACCGCTCCGGAATGGCACCCTATCGGTAGGACGACCTCAGGATAAAGCGTCCTGTCCGTGTGTCAGCACGACGCTATAAGGCTTTATCGACACTCAGCGGCACAGGAGACCGACGCCGGATACCGATGAAACCTTAAGTCGATGAATCGTTTCCATTACAAGCCGACCAACCGGCTCAGCTCTCCTACTTCGGTAGAGGTGAGATGCCGGGTCCGCCCTGGGCGCAGACTGTCCAGCCGGATCGGCCCGATCCGCGTCCGCACCAGGCGGGAGACGGGATGGCCGACCTCGGCCAGCAACCGACGCACGACATGGTTGCGTCCCTCGTGCAGGGTGACCTCGACGAGCGCCCGGCGAGCCGTGCTCTCCACCACCCGGAACCCGTCCACCGCGACCGGACCATCCTCGAGCTCGAGCCCGCCCCGCAGCCGTCGGCCGATGTCGCGGCCCAGTGGCCCGCTGACCTCCGCGAGGTAGGTCTTGGATACCTGGTAGGAAGGATGCGCCAGTCGGTGCGCGAGATCCCCGTCGTTGGTCAGTAGCAGCAGCCCTTCGCTGTCGGCGTCGAGGCGCCCGACGTGGAAGAGTCGCTGCGCGCGGTCGGCGACGAGGTCGCCCACGCAAGGGCGCCCACGCGGGTCGGACATGGTGCTGATCAGCCCCCGGGGTTTGTTCAGCACGAGATGCACCAGCCCCGGTATGGTCGGCACCCGCAATCCGTCGACTCGGATGTCGTTCCGAGCCGGGTCCACCCGGGTGCCTTGCTCCCGCACCACCCGACCGTCCACCTGCACTCGACCCTCGGCGATCAGGTGTTCGCAGGCGCGTCGGCTGCCGAGTCCCGCTCCGGCGAGAACCCGCTGGAGGCGGATTGCAGTCTCAGGCTCCAGTTGAGGTCGAGCCGTCATCCGCGTCAATCGAGTCGGCGTCAGGAAGATAGGGGGGTAACGCGGGGAGATCCTCGATCCCGTTCAGTCCTAGCCGTTCCAGGAAGTGCGCCGTCGTCCGATAGAGGATGGCGCCGTTCTCCGGCTCGCTCCCGGCTTCGGCGATGAGGCCGCGGGCAAGGAGGGTGCGCACGACGCCGTCCACGTTGACCCCACGGATCCCGGCGATCCGCGAGCGGGACACCGGCTGCCGGTAGGCGACCACGGCGAGCGTCTCGAGAGCTGCCTGGGTGAGCCGCGCCTGCTGACCGTCGAGGACGAACCGTTCGACGAAGGGGGCGCAGTCGGCTCGGCTGTAGAACCGCCACCCGCCGGCGATCGAGCGCAGCTCGTAGCCTCGGCCAGCCGCCGCGTACTCCGCCGCCAGGTCGACCAGGGTGGCCACGACCTCGTGGGTCGGCCGCTCGACTACCTGCGCCAGGACTACCTCCGACACCGGCTCGTCGACGACGAGAAGGACCGCCTCCAGGGCCGCGCGGAGTGGCGGCAGCTCGCCGGCCGGGTCGAGGGCGCCCGTCTCCGGCACGGCCTGGATTATGTCAACCGGATCGGCACGGCCTGCCCCCTCCGGGCCGGCTGGCCGGGGTGAGGCGGTCAAGGACCCCCCTCACGCTCGGCCGCGGGCCGGGAGGCGTCGACTTCGGGCTCGAGTTCCGTTTCGCCTTCGTAGGTATCCCCGGCCCACCGGTCGGTCTCCGCGCTGGACCGGTCGCCGCCGGTCCAGCGCACCCGCAGCTCCCCGAGCGGGGTCACCTGGTCGAAGGCGACGGCCCCTTCCCGGTACAGCTCCAGAAGGGCGAGGAAGCGAGCCACCACCTCCAGGCTGCTCGTGCAGTCGGCCCGCAGGGTCCGGAACGAGGCCGAACCCAGCCGGCGAAGTCGCTGAGCAAGCAGAGCGGCCTGCTCCCGGACACTGACCCGGGGAGCGTGCAGGTGGTCCAGGGCGATAACCGGGGTCGGCCTGGGGGCGCACACCCGGGAGGCCAGATCGGCGAACTCGGCTGGGCCGAGGCCGAGCAGCACCTCGGGGAGCAGCTGGGCGAACCTGGGCTCGAGGCTCACGGCCCGCGGGTAGCACCGGCCCTCCCCCGCCATCCGATCCGCGAAGACCCGGGCGAGCTCCCGGAAGGCCCGGTACTGCAGCAGCCGCGCGAACAGCAGGTCTCGAGCCTCGAGCAGGGCGAGATCCTCGTCGTCCTCCACGTCGGCGCCGGGTAGCAGCCGCGCCGCCTTGAGATCGAGCAGGGTGGCCGCGACCACGAGGAACTCGGTGACCTGCCCAAGGTCCCAGCCGTCCCCGAGGCCGCGAATGTGCGCGATGAACTCGTCGGTGACCCGGGAGAGGGCTACCTCGGTGACATCGAGCTTGTGTTTGGCGATCAGCCCCAGGAGAAGGTCGAACGGCCCCTCGAACACCTCGAGGTGAACGGTGAATGCGCCTTCCCGAGCTGGGGCCTCGGCCGAGTCGGTGCTCACCAGCCGACGGTATCCCCTCCGGACGCGCCCGCGCCGGTCGACGCGGCGGGCCGACCGGGTTATAGATATATCGCTCAGTCGGTTTGTCTATAGATTAGCGAGGGCGGCAAGGAGTGGACGCAGCAGCGAACCGAGCAGACTGAGCAGGGGCGGCTCGTTGCCCGCGATCGGCAGCAGCAGCAGGAGCCCGACCAGGGCCACCCCCCAGTTCTGCTCGGCGAGGTAATAGCGGGCCCGCTGCCAGCCGTGGTTCGGCGGCGCGAGGGTGAACAGGACGTCCGAGCCCTCCAGCGGGGGGATGGGGACCAGGGCGAGCACGCCGGTCGCGAGATTCGCCAGTGCCAGCGCAAGGAGGAACTGCTCCGCGGTGGTGACGGCCACGAGGGATCCCTGGAGCTGGGCTTTCAGCTCCACGTTCGCCGCCAGCGACGCCAGCTGCCCGCCGGCCATGGCCCGGTAGCCGATGAACCCGGCGCAGCCGACCACGAGGTTGGCCAGCGAGCCACTGAGCGCAAGGCCGATTCGCCGGCCCCGCCTGGCCCGCCAGCGGCCCGGTGTCCGGAGCGGGTGGACCCAGCCCACCCCAGCCAGCAGCAGAGCAACCACGCCGAACGGGTCGAGCTGCTGGCGAAGGTCAAACGGGCGGCGTCCCTCCGGCAACGCGGCGAGTTGCCCGGTGGCGCGCGCGAGCGCCGCACGAGCCACCACGTGCACCGCCGCCGCGAGCACGAATCCGACCGCGAGCGCCGCCAGTGCGACCGGATGGCGGAGCGCGTAGAGCACTATTGCCCGCGCAACCGGCGGACGAGGATGCTCGCCTCCCCCTTGGCGTCGAGATCGGCAAGCACAACGGCCATCGCCTCCCGGACGATCCGGCCGCGGTCCACCGCGAGCCCGTGGTCGCCGCGCAAGGTCAGCCGGGCGTGC
The DNA here is from genome assembly GCA_035533475.1 of Mycobacteriales bacterium. Taxonomy (NCBI): domain Bacteria; kingdom Bacillati; phylum Actinomycetota; class Actinomycetes; order Mycobacteriales; species Mycobacteriales bacterium. The sequence continues at coordinate 8,600 of DATLTS010000011.1, forward strand.
TCGAGATCGATCAGCTCTTCGGGTGAGCAGTAAACGGTGATCTTCTCTTCATGGCGCTCCCGCCCGGTCGGCCGGCGGTCGTCGCGTACCCGACGGGGCAGATGGCGCACCGGGGCGGCCCCGCCGCGCCCGGACGGGTCCGCAGGCGCCACCGGATGGGCCGGCGGCTCCGCCAGGGAGTCGCCCGGCGGCTCGGGCGATCCGGATCCGGTGGCCCGGAAAAGCTCGTCGGCACCGGGGAGGCTGATCCGGCGGGTCATCGGGCCAGCACCTCCCGAGCGAGCTGCCGGTACGCGACCGCCCCAGCGGAACTAGGCGCGTAGGAGGTGATCGGCTCGCCGGCCACGGTGGTCTCCGGGAACCGCACGGTGCGGTTGATGACCGTGTGGAAGACCTGGTCACCGAAGCGTTCGACGACCCGGGCCAGCACTTCGCGTCCATGCAAGGTGCGCGCGTCGTACATCGTGGCCAGAATTCCCTCAAGCTCGAGTTCAGGATTAAGCCGCTCCTGGATTTTGTCTATGGTTTGCATCAACAGCGCTACGCCACGAAGGGAAAAGAACTCACACTCCAGCGGGATGATCACCGCGTCCGCGGCAGTCAGCGCGTTGACCGTGAGCAGGCCCAGCGAAGGCTGGCAGTCGATCAGCAGGTAGTCGTAGTCTGCGATCACTGGTCGGATGGCCCGACGCAGGGACTGTTCGCGGGCCACCTCCCCCACGAGCTGCACCTCGGCCGCCGAGAGGTCGATGTTGCTCGGAACGAGGTCCATGCCCGGGACATTGGTTTTCAAGAGCACGTCGTCGATGCCGACGTCGCGCTCCATGAGCAGGTTGTAGACGGTGCGATCGAGTTCGAGTGGGTTGACCCCCAAACCGACCGAAAGCGCCCCCTGCGGATCGAAGTCGACGAGCAGCACGCGCCGCCCGTACTCGGCAAGGGCCGCGCCGAGGTTGATCGTCGAGGTGGTCTTCCCGACTCCGCCCTTCTGGTTGCACATCGCCAGCACCCGGGCCGGGCCGTGGCGGTCCAGCGGGTCCGGTTCGGGCAGGCGTGGGACGGGCCGCCCGGTGGGCCCGAGTTCGCCGACCGCCGGCGCGCCCGATCTTGTCGACTTAGTCACAAGACGTTTCGCCTCCGTAGCCATGAAACGCTGACACGACAGGTCGGCAAGACGCTAGGCCGACGAATCGGCGACTCTATGGCCAGTTCCGGCCACCGGGCAACCCCCGACGGCGCGTCGGGGTCGAACACGCCGGAAGGTCCCGCCTTCGCCGGGTCCCTGGAAGCAGGTCGGCCGCGGCTCAGCCACGCGCGCGGGGATGAGCCGCCGCGTAGACCTCACGGAGCCGCTCAACCGTCACCAGGGTGTAGATCTGGGTCGTCGTCACCGAGGCGTGCCCCAGCAGTTCCTGCACGACGCGGACGTCCGCTCCGCCATCGAGCAGATGTGTGGCGAAGGAGTGTCTAAGGGTATGAGGCGATATGTCGATCTGAAGACCCGCCCGGTCGGCAACCCCGCGCAGCACCGCCCAAGCCCCCTGCCGGGTGAGCCGGCCCCCGCGGGCATTGAGGAACAGCGCGCTCGACCCGGTTCCCACCTTCGCTAAGGCCGGACGGCTCGCGCCCAGATAGGTCCGAAGGGCGACCACCGCGTACCGACCAAGCGGTACTACCCGGTCCTTGCCACCCTTGCCGTGCAGCCGCAGACTCCCGGTGAAGTCCACGTCGTCCACCGCCAGCCCGACCGCCTCGCTGATCCGGGCCCCGCTGCCATAGAGCAGCTCGAGGAGCGCCTGGTCGCGCTGCGCGCGCGGCGTGGCGTCGAATCCGGCCGCGTGGATCAGCGCCTCGACGTCTTCGATCGGGATCGCCTTGGGCAGCCGCCGGGGCGGCGTCGGCGGGCGGACCTCCCGGGCCGGGTCGGTGTCGGCCAGACCGTCGCGGACCGCGAAGCGGTGCAGCCCCCGGACCGCGACCAGTGTTCGGCTGGCCGAGCTCACCGCAAGGGGCGGATGGGCCTCGTCGCCCTCCCGGAGCCAACCGAGGAAGCCGGCCACATCTGCCTCGGACACGGTTCGCAGACTAGGCACTCCCCTCATCCGGAGCCATCCCGCATAACGCTCAAGGTCACATTGATACGCTTTTAAGGTATTTACCGCAAGGCCCCGCTCGACAGCAAGATGATCGAGATAAAGTCGCACCTGCCGCCTCGGCTCGCCAGACGGTTCCTGCGGGTGGGGTTGCGGCGACATCGCTACGCTGCTCGCGGGCTCTTCCGAGCCGCTTCCGCGGGAATCCGGCGCGTCGTCCGCATCAGCGGAGGGTGTCGGCCAGCGGCGTGAACTCGAGGCCGTGCCCGGCCGCCACCGGTTCGCAGGTGATGGCGCCATCGACCGTGTTGACGCCCAGGGCCAGCGGGTGGTCGACCGCGACCGCGGCCTGCCAGCCGCGGTTCGCGATCAGCTCGGCGTAGGGCAGCGTGACATTGGTCAGCGCGTACGTCGAGGTGTGCGGCACCGCTCCGGGCATATTCGCCACGCAGTAGAAGAGCGAATCGTGAACCCGGAAGGTGGGGTTGGAATGCGTGGTCGGCCGGGTTGACGCGAAGCAGCCGCCCTGGTCCACGGAGATGTCGACGAGCACCGAACCTGGCTTCATCCGCGCCACCAGGTCGTCCGACACCAGCTTCGGCGACTTGGCGCCCGGGACGAGGACGGCGCCGATGACGAGATCGGCGTCGAGGCAGGCCTTCGCCACCTCATACGCGTTCGAGGCGACCGTCTGGAGGTGACCCTGGTAGATCCGGTCGGCCTCCCTGAGCTTGGCGATGTTCTTATCGAGCAGGAGAACCTCGGCCTGCATCCCCAGGGCGATGGCCGCCGCGTTCATCCCCGACACGCCGGCGCCCAATACGACGACCTTGGCCGCATACACGCCGGAGACCCCGCCCATGAGCACGCCTCGGCCGCCGGCGTCGCGCTGCAAACACTGCGCTCCCACCTGAGGGGCCATCCTCCCCGCGACTTCGGACATCGGCGCGAGTAGCGGGAGCGTCCCGTCGGCCAGCTGAACGGTCTCGTAGGCAATTGCGGTGATCTTCGCGGCGAGCAGTGCGTTTGTGCATTCGAGCGACGCGGCCAAGTGCAGGTACGTGAACAGGATCTGGCCGGCTCGCATCCGCGCGTACTCGGCCGGCACAGGTTCCTTCACCTTGAGGACGAGCTCGGCGTCAGCCCACACGTCGTCGACAGAGCCGATGATGCGCGCTCCCGCCGCGGCGAAGTCGCCGTCCGGAATCGACGATCCAACCCCGGCCCCGCTCTCGACGAGGACCTCGTGGCCGGCGCGGACCAGCTCGTGCACCCCGGCTGGCGTGCAGGCGACCCGGAACTCGTTGTCCTTGACTTCGCGCGGAACGCCGATCTTCATCTGACGCCTCCCTCGCCGCGCTGGTCACCGGCCCGATTGCCGGTGGCGGGCGTCCTGCCGACCCGCGGCCGGGGTGATCCGAGTCTAGGTTGCACGGCCGCGGGGACTATGCCTTCGCCGCGGCCCAGGCCGGCCAGTCCGCCCCCGCCGGCCGGAGCAGGGCGAATCCGTCCCGGCGGGCGATCTGGGCGGCGAGCAATCCGATTGCCGCCATCGGGTTGTGCAGCGCCCCGGCGAACACCGCACGCACGGCCTCGTCGAGCGGCACCCAGCGGATCGGCATGTCACGCTCCTCGCCCTCCCCCGGTGGCCGTTCGACCACGGTCAGGTCCCGGGCGAGATATATCCGGACCGCCTCATTGCTCATCCCAGGCGTGGTGAAGGCGTCGACCAGGACGTCCCACCGAACGGCCGCCTGCCCGGCTTCTTCGGCCAGTTCCCGGCTGGCCGCGGCAAGCGGGTCCTCGCCTGAAACGTCCAGCAGCCCCGCGGGTGGTTCCCAGAGCAGGTGCCCGGCGGCATGGCGGTACTGCTGGACGAGCAGCACCCGCTCGGCGTCGTCGAGCGCAATGACACCCACGGCACCGGGGTGCTCGACAACGTCCCTGGTGACCCGGTCCCCGCCGGGCAAGTCGACGACGTCGGTGCGCACCCGGATGACTCTGCCGGAATTGAACGCGAGCCGACGCTCACGAACCGGGTGTCGGACCGGGAGATCGGCGAGGGTCACGGCACGGGCGCCGCGGTGACGCCTCCGACCGAGCTGCCGCGTGCGTCCGCGTGCGCGAGGGCGGCACCAGCGAAGGCGCGGAACAGCGGATGCGATCGAGTCGGACGCGAGCGAAATTCCGGATGCGCCTGAGTGCCGACGAAGAACGGGTGCAGGTCCCGGGACAACTCGACGAACTCGACGAGCCGGCCGTCGGGCGATGTGCCCGAAACGACCAGACCGGCCGACTCGAGTTGGCGCCGGTAGCCGTTGTTCACCTCGAACCGGTGCCGGTGGCGCTCCGACACGTAGGGCTCCGCATAGGCCTCCCGAACCAGGGTGCCATCGGTGAGTTTCGCCGGATAGAGGCCGAGACGCATCGTGCCGCCCATATCTCTCTCGCCCGCCACCACATCCCGCTGCTCGGCCATCGTCGCGATCACCGGATGCGGGGTCGCCGGGTCGAACTCCGCGGAGTTGGCGCCATCGAGACCGGCGAGCGAGCGGGCCACCTCGATCACCATGCACTGCAGGCCCAGGCACAGCCCGAGTGTCGGCAAGCCATTTTCGCGCGCGTGCCGGATCGCCCCGAGCTTGCCTTCGATCCCCCGAACCCCGAAGCCGCCGGGCACCAGGATGCCGTCCACCCCGTCGAGTGCGGCCGCGGCTCCCTCCGGGGTCTCGCACTCGTCGCTGGCGATCCAGCGGATCTCGATCCGCGACTCGTGTGCGAACCCGCCGGACCGGAGGGCCTCCGTGACCGAGAGGTAGGCATCGGGAAGATCGACGTACTTGCCGACCAGGCCCACCGTGACGTGGCGGGTCGGGTGATGGACCCGGCGGAGCAGCTCGTCCCAGTCGGTCCAGTCGACGTCCCGGAAAGGCAGGCCGAGCCGACGAACGACATAGGCATCGAGGCCTTCGCGATGCAGGACCTTCGGGATGTCATAGATCGAGGGGGCATCAGCGGCCGACACGACCGCGTCCTCGTCGACGTCGCAGAGCAGGCTGATCTTGCGCTTGAGATTGGCGGAGATCGATCGGTCCGAGCGGCACACGATCGCGTCTGGCTGGATACCGAGCGAACGCAGGGCATTCACCGAATGCTGGGTGGGTTTGGTCTTCAGCTCCCCGGACGGGCCGATGTAGGGAACCAGGCTGACGTGAAGGAACAGCACGTGGTCGCGACCGATCTCACGGCGGATCTGCCGGGCGGCTTCGAGGAATGGCAGCGACTCGATGTCACCGACGGTCCCGCCGATCTCGGTGATGACGACGTCCACATCGGGGGCGGCCATCAGCCGGATCCTCGACTTGATCTCGTTGGTGATGTGCGGGATGACCTGAACCGTGTCTCCGAGGTATTCGCCGCGACGCTCCTTGGCGATGACGGTGGAGTAGACCTGACCGGTGGTGACGTTCGCCGACCCGGACAGCTCGACGTCGAGGAAACGCTCGTAATGGCCGATGTCGAGGTCTGTCTCGGCCCCGTCGTCGGTCACGAAGACCTCGCCGTGCTGAAACGGATTCATCGTGCCTGGATCGACGTTGAGGTACGGGTCGAGCTTCTGCATGGTGACCCGCAGACCACGTGCCCGGAGGAGCTGTCCGAGGCTGGAGGCAGTCAGGCCTTTACCGAGGCTGGAGGCAACGCCCCCAGTGACGAACACATGCCGGGTGGTCTGCTGCTGGACCAATAGGGGCTCCCGTGTCGGATCGGCGGCGCCGGACGGGCGCCTGCCCACGGGAGATCACGGTAACACGGGCCGCTTCCGGCGCCACCTGCTCTCGTCGACGTGTCGACGGGTTCGCGATGCCAGGGGGCGATCCCGGGTGTCCGCGTCGGGGGCGTCGCGCGGGCCGGGCAGCCAAGTGGGCCCGCGCGACAGGAGGTCGTTGATCTGACTCGGTGGCCCCGGCCGGCCGAACAGGTAACCCTGCGCCTCGTCACAGCCCTGGGCTCGCAGCACATCGCGTTGGAGGTCGCTCTCGACACCCTCGGCAACGACCGAGAGCCCGAGACCCCGGGCCAGGGCGATGACGCTGCTTACGATGGCCGTGTTCGGGCCGTCGTCGGGAAGCTCACGAACGAAGGATCGGTCAATCTTGAGCTGGTTCACCGGAAGCCTGGACAGCCGGCTCAGCGAGGAGTACCCGGTTCCGAAGTCGTCGACCGAGATCCGCACCCCCATCGCCTGAATCGCCTCGAGCACCGCGACGGAGTCCGGCTCGTCACCATTGAGGAAGCCCTCGGTGATCTCCAGGGTGAGTCGCTCGGCGGCGAGGCCGGTCTCGCGGAGCACGTCTGCGACCTGTGCCGCGAGTTGTGGACCCACCTGGCCCGGCGAGAGGTTCACGCTGAGCCCCAGCAGACCATTCCCCTGCCACCACGCGGCCTGCGCGCAGGACTGGCGGAGCACGAAGTCGCCGAGCTGATTGATGAAACCGCTGGCCTCCGCCACGGGGATGAACTCGTCGGGCGGAATCACCCCGCGCTGGGGATGCATCCAGCGCAACAACGCCTCGACCTGGCTGATCTCACCGGTCTCGAGGTTCACGATCGGCTGATAGTGGACGGCGAACTGGCCGGCCTCGAGCCCACGTCGCAGGTCGCTCTCGACGTCGAGCCGGTCGCGCATTTCGCTGAGCATGCTCGCCCGGAAGGACACATAGCGACCTTTTCCTGCCGCTTTGGCCTCGTACATCGCGAGATCGGCGTTGCGCAGCAGGTCCCGGGCGGCGTCGTCCGGCCGCGGGCGGGCGCCCCCGATGCTCACGGTCACCTTGATCTCGTGGCCGTTCACGACGAACGGCTCCTCCAGCGCACCGAAGATCCGCTCCACGACCTCGTCGGCATCGTCATGGTCTTGCAGTCCTTCCACCAGGACAGCGAATTCGTCGCCGCCAAGCCGGGCCAAGGTGTCGACGTCGCGGACCGCGCCCTGCAGGCGCCCGGCGACGCCGCGCAGCAGTTGGTCCCCGGCATCGTGACCCAGACTGTCGTTGACCCGCTTGAACCCATCGAGGTCGAGGAACAGCAACGCCAGTTCGGTCCGGTAGCGGCGAGCGTGGCGCAGGGCCAGCGAGAGCCGATCCCTGAGCAGGGCCCGGTTCGGCAACGCCGTGAGGGCGTCGTGCATGGCGTCGTGTTGCGCGGCCTCCAGCGCCGCCCGCAGGGCCTGGACGTTCTTGGCATCGGTCAAAGCCACGCTCGTGTGATCGGCGAGCGCCTGCAGAATGCCCTGCTCCGCCAGGGTGAAGCGCCGGCCGGGCCGTCGGGTGGACACCGCCAGCGCGCCGACGACCACCCCGTCCTCGTGGACCGGTGCGGCCATGGTGGCGCTCATCCCCAGTCCGGCGAATTCCGGGTGCGCGACGGCCCGCTGCTGGTAGTCGTCGATGACCACGAAGCGCCCTTCGGTGATCGCTCGGCCGGTTGCCCCAAGCCCCCGGGGAACCCGGCGAACGTCATGCGCGATCTCCGGTGGCAACCCGGACGATCCGATCAGCTCGAGCATCCTCGGGTCGGCGGCATCGTTGACGCGCAGGCCGACGACGTCCACGTTCAGAAGATCGGCCGCGCAGGCGATGATCGCCTGGAGAACCTCGGGCAGCGGTGCCCGGGTGGAGACCGCACGCAAGATGGTCGTGAGTCGCTCGAGAAGGGCCTGGCGCTCTCGGAGGTTGGCGACCAGCTCGGCGTTCTCCGTGGCCTGCCGCTGGCTCACTTCGCGAAGGGCTCGTTCGTCGGCGAGCACCGAAAGCCCACGCAGCGACAGACTCAGCACCCGGGCCATCCCGCGCAGCAGGTTGCATTCCTCCACGTCGAAGACGGCCTCCCCGACCCGGGCCAGCAGGAGTCGCCCGCCGGGGAGCCCTTCGATCGGCCCGGCGAAAACCGCGCATCGGCCGAGCCCGGGAAGCTCGACGAGCGGCTCATTGCAGTGCGCGACGGCGCGGAGGCGAGCCTCCGGAACCCGGCCCTGCGCGTACCCCACCGACGCGCGCACCCCCGCATCGGTCACCAAGACCGCGACTTCGGCCTCGACGGCCTCGGCCGCCTGCTCGACGGCGCTGCGCAGGACATCGGCTTCCTCGGTCAGTCCGGACACGGCCGCGAGGAAGGCGGTGAGTTGCTCGGCAGCCCAGCCGCTCGCAGCGAAGTCGACGCTCATCCGACGGCGAGGACCACGAGTGTCTGATTGTGGAAGCCGCCGGTGCCCCGGGTACGCGCGATCTCGCCGTAGGTGTAGAAACCGGCAACCGGGACGCCGCCGGCCCGGTCCCCCACGATGGCGATTTCTCGGGCGATGCCAGGCTCGCCGAGCACCGCCCGGCGGGCAATGCAGTCGAAGGCCAGCAGCCCGAGCGGGGCAGCCCCGGCCAACTGCTCGAGCGCGTCGTCACAGGCTGCCTCGGTTGCTCGCAGCACCGACTCGTCGTCGCCTTCCATGATCCAGGTCATGCCACCCTGGGGCACCCGAGCGATGCAACCCAGGGAGCGTTCGGTGAAGTCAGCGTCGGCGATGAACCGCACCTCCTGGCCGCTGCGCCTGGTCAGGCCCAGCGGATGGGTCAGCGCGAAGCGGGTGAATGCGGCGGCGTCATGGTGGGCAGCTTCGGGGGCGTCGAGGCGGCGTAGATAGACATCGAGGGCGGGCTGGTCGTCGAGGGCGAAGACCCGGTTTCCGGAGCTCGCGGTGACCAGCATCGGCTCGCCGACGGTGCGCCAACCGTGCTGGACGCCGATCCCGAACGGGCCGGTCGATCCGATGGCAACGGCAACCACGGCGTCGTCGAGGAATCGATCGTTGTGCAGCACCTGGGTGCGGACCATCCGAAGGTCGTCTCCGGCGCAGCCCCCGACCAACGGCACCTCCGCGCCGACGACCCCATACACACCGCGCACGATCTCCTGTTGATCGCCGGCCAACCCGTCGGTGAGCAGCAGCAGGACCGCGTGCTCGCAATCGCCGATCTGCCGGAAACACGCGGCCGCTTCGGCACCGGCGTCGCGTAGGCGCTTCGATGCTCCGGTTGCGGCCGCGGTCGCCACGGTGAAACCCGTCCCGCCGAGGGCGAGGACAACGATCCCCTCGTCGCCGGGCCCGTCGAGGGCGATCTCACCCGCCGTGGAACATCCCACCACCGGCACGTCCCCGCATGATTCGCGCAAACCCGCGGCGATCTCAGCCAGGTCGAGCGCGGAGGAGACGAAGACGACGATCAGCGCGGGGACCGCCCCGCCGGTGGCCTGGGCTACCGCCGAACCAGCCATGGCCCGGGCGCCGCTACCGCTCGCCCGGCCCACCCCTAGCCAGCGATCCGCCTGACCCGTTCGATCCGTCGATTGGCGAGTCACACTCTTCCCTCGGCAGGATCGGACCGAGGCTAGACCGTGATTGGAGGAGATACGTAGAACTGCGGTCGAAACCCCCCGCTGTAGTCAGCGGGTCCTGGTCCGTCATGACTACTTCGCCGGAGGCAACGGGCCGCCGGAACCGGGTCCCGTGCCATAGTTCCCGATCTGGCCGGCCAACCGTCCGGCCAGGGCGAGGACCAGGGCCACCTGACCCGGGGGCGCCTCGATCGAATCCACAGTGGTGACCGGCGTGGCGAGGCCCCCCGCGCGGGCCGCGGCCAGCACGCCGGGGTCGCTGGCGGCGCTGACCGGACCCGCGAGAACCGCTCCGGAGCCCCGGACGTCGAGGGCCTCGACCAGCGACAGCAGGTCCTGAGTCGACACGCTGGAGGAGGTCGGACCGGGGGCGGCGACGAGCAGGACGGCGAGCGACGCCGCGGTCTGCCCACCGGCGGACACGGTGAGCAGACGGCCCTCCTGGTAGGCGGCGAGGCTAGTCGGGAGGTCGGTGGCGGTTCGCGCCCGGGCGCCCGGGCGCTGAACGAGCACCGAAGCCAACTGGGAAGCGGCGCGCTCCGCGCCGGTGTCGGAGGTCCCGCCGGGAGGTCCGCCGAGCCGTGCGGCGAGCGCGCCGAGCAGGGTGTCCTGGTTGGGGTCCAACCAGGACGAAGTCAACACGATGTCCGTGGTCACGACCGCACCGGCCCGGCGCAGCATCGACTCGACCTGGCCACGTACCGTGCCGACGACGCCCGGCGCGCTCACGACGGCCACCGACTGACCGGAGAGCCGACCGGCGACCGCAAACGGGGCCACGCCGGCGGAGAACCGCCCAGCGGAGTCCAGCTCGGCCGTCAACTCGGAGATCTGCGCCCGCAGTCCGGAGACCGGACCTGGCGTGGAAACGACCGCAACCGGAACTCGGCTGATCGTCGAACCGAGCAGGAGGCCGGCGGCGAGCGCGAGGAAGACCGCGACGAGCGATACGACGTGATAGCGGAAGTTGACCATCGGTCTAGAGGTTGCCGCGAACCCAGCGCACGACCTGCGCCCAGTCACGGACGATCGTGGCACCGAGCAGGTGCGGGGACGGAGAAACCATGGCGGCAAGGCCGACCACCAGCACCGCCGCCAGGACCAGCGCGGCCAGCAAGGCGAGCGAGATCCGGGGTCGGTACAGCTGGGCGACCGCCGAGGCGCTCACCAGCTTGCCGCCGACGCGCAGTCGGGTGAGCAGACTGCTCGCCATCCCGGACCGGCCACGGTCCAGAGACTCTTCGAGTGTGCTCTGGCGGCCGGCGGTGACGATCAGGGAAGCGCCATTGGCATCGGCGAGCAGGATGGCCGCGTCCTCGTTCGTGCCTGCGGTCGGGCACACCCTGGCCTCGAGGCCAAGGTCCTGCACCCACTGCAAGCTCGGCACCTGGCCGCCCGGATCGGCGTGGACGACGAGCTCGGCGCCGCAACGCAATGTCTCGTCGCGTACCGCGTCGAGATCACCGACGATGACGTCGGGCCGATAGCCCGCCTCACGCAAGGCGTCGGCGCCCCCGTCGACTCCGACCAGTACCGGACGGAACTCGCGGATATAGCCGCGGAGGGCGGCGAGATCCGCGCGCTCCTGATAGCCACGCCCGACGACGAGCGCGTGACGACCGTCGAACTCGGTGCGTACTCGCGGGATGCCGGCGCCGTCCAAGAACAGATCGGAGGACCGCCTGAGAGACTCCGATGCGTCACCCAGAACCGCCTCGAGTTGTCGGCCGAGGCCGGCTGAGGCGTGCTGGGCCGCCGCCGCGACCGTTCGTGTGCTCTGTTCGGCTCCGCTCGCGAGCACGGCCCCGTCGGCGGCGTACACCGTGTCGCCGCATACCCGGATCGGCTCCCCCTCGCGGATCCTTCCGAGGATCTGTGGCCCCACCCCGTCGACCAGCGGGATGCCCGCGCCCGCCAGCACGGTCGGGCCGAGGTTGGGGTAGCGACCGCTGGTGGAGGCGGAGACGTTCACGACGGCCGCGGCCCGCCCGGCGAGTAGTGCCGCCGCGCTGACCCGGTCGAGGTCGACGTGGTCGATCACAGCGATGTCTCCCGGTTGCAACCGCCGGGCCAGCACGTCGGTCCGCCGATCCACCCGGGCGGGCCCGCTGACCCCGGGCAACGGGGGCGACTGCCGGGCCCGGTGCGGGAGCGCAAGCTTCATGATCCCTTGGCCGCCGCTGCCGTCGCCAGCAATTCCTCCGCGTGACCCCGGCCGAGCTCCGAGTCGGCGAGGCCGGCCAACATCCGGGACAGTTCCCGGATCCGATCGGGACCATCGACCTGCCGCACGCCGCTTTCGGTGACGAGTCCGTCGTCGTTCTTCTCGACCAGGTAGTGCCGATCCGCGAAGGCCGCCACCTGGGGCAGGTGCGTGACCACAAGGACCTGTCGGCCGGCGGCCAGCCGGGCCAGCCGGGCGCCGATCTCCACGGCGGCGCGACCGCCGACCCCCGCATCCACCTCGTCGAAGACGAACGTCGGCACCGGATCCGTCCCGGCCAGGACCACCTCGAGCGCCAGCATGAGGCGGGACAACTCTCCGCCGCTGGCGCCGCGGGCGATCGGTCGCTGTGGGGCACCCGGATGGGTTGCGAGGCTGAACTCGACGTGGTCGCTCCCGGCCGGCCCGAAGCTCGGGCCGGTGCGCACGCTCACCTCGAGTCGCGCATGCGGCATCGCCAGCTCCACGATCTCTGCGGTGACCGCCTCGGCCAGCCGGTCCGCGGCCACCCGCCGGGCGGCGCTGAGCTCGCCGGAGGTCGACGAGAGCACGCGTTCGAGCTCGTCCAGGTCAGCCTGCAACTGGCCGATCCGGTCGTCGTCGCCGCCCAGCTCGCTCAGCCGGGACTCCGCTTCTGCCGCCCAGGCCAGGACCGCGTCGACGTCGGGTCCGTACTTGCGATTCAGCGCCGCCAAGGCAGCCTGCCGTTCCTGACCGGCGGCAAGCGCCGCCGGGTCCGCGTCGATGCTCGCGGCGTAGGACGCCAGGTCCGCGGCGAGATCCGCCAGCGCGTAACCGGCGTCGGCGAGCCGACCGGCGAGCCCGGCCAGCGCCGGATCGTGGCCGGCTACCGCATCGAGCGCCCGTCGACCCTCGGCGACGAGGCCCAGCGCGTCGCGCTCCTCGCCGCTCTCCTCGCCGCCGGTGAGCGCGGTGTGCGCCGCATCGGCGGCCCGGCGCAACGCATCGGCATGGGCCAGCCGGGTGACCAGCTCAGCTACCCGGCCGTCCTCCCCCGGCTCGGGCCGCACCGCGGCGATCTCGGCCCGGCCGTGCCGGAGCAGATCCGCCTCCTGCAAGCGCTCCCGGGTCCGAGTCGTGAGCTCGGCGAGCTCCGCACCGGTCGCGCGGTGGCGGGTATACGCAGCGCGGTAGCCGGCCAGCGGTGCGGCAACCAACTCGCCGGCAAAACGGTCGAGCGCCTCCCGCTGGGCGGCCGGCCGGCCCAGCCGCAGGTGCGCGGCCTGCCCGTGCCGGGCGACCAGATCGTCGGCGAGCTCGCCGAGCAGCGACACGGGCACCGACCGCCCGCCGAGGTGCGCCCGGGACCGGCCCTCGGCGAGAACGTTGCGTCCGAGCAGCAGCTCCCGGTCGTCGAGCAACGCTCCCGCGTCCACAGCGCGACGTGCGGCGGACCCCTCCGGATCGACCAGGAAGCGGCCCTCGACGGCCGCCCGGTCGACGCCGGCCCGGACGAGGCTCGGATCACCGCGCCCGCCGAGGAGCAACTCGAGCCCGGTCACCACCATCGTCTTGCCCGCGCCGGTCTCGCCGGTGAGCACCGTGAGCCCGGGAGCGAGGGTCAGCGTGGCCTCAGCGATGACGCCGAGTCCGGTGATCCGCAACTCTTCGAGCACCAGGCCACGATAGGGGCGCGGGGCCGGCGGGCGGGGGACTGTCCACGGCGCGGCGGATCAGTCGGTTCCTGGGTCGAGTGGGCGGATCGCACCCGGCGGGGCTAGATTTCCGGGCGGCCGCGCCAGCCCTGGACCGGAAGTTGGAATTTCGCCACCAGCCGGTCGGTGAACGGTGCCGCGGCCAGGCGGGCCAGGCGGACGGGGTGGGCCCCGCGCCGCCCTTCGACCCGAGCACCGGCCGGGAGATCGAGAGTGCGCCGACCGTCGCAGAACAAGACCGCGCCGCCCTCGACGTCGACCAGTTCGACGGCAAGGACCGAGGTGGGAGCGACGACGAGCGGCCGGGCGAACAGGGCGTGCGCGCTGATCGGAACGAGAAGCAGAGCCGCGACCTCCGGCCAGACGATCGGGCCGCCGGCGGAGAACGCGTACGCCGTCGACCCGGTCGGCGTGGCCATCACGACCCCGTCGCAGCCCCAGCGAGACAGCGGACGGTCGTCGACCTCGACCACGATGTCCAGCATTCGCTGCCGGGCGGCCTTTTCCACCGTGGCATCGTTGAGCGCCCACTGTTCTGCCACGACGGCGCCGTCGACACTGACCGATACGTCGATGGTCATCCGTTCCTCGACCTCGTAGTCCCGGGCGAGCACCCGATCGACGACCCGATCCACCTCCTCCTCCTCCGCCTGAGCGAGAAAGCCAACCCGGCCGAGGTTGACCCCGAGCAAGGGCGCGCCGGCCGGCCGGGCCAACTCGGCCGCCCGGAGCAGCGTGCCGTCGCCGCCGAGCACCAGGACGAGCTCGGCACCGACTGCTGCTGCCGCCGGTGCGACAGCGACGATGCCGGCGCAGTCGAGGACGGCGGCTTCGGTCTCCAGGGCGTGGACTGTGATGCCCGATTCGACGAGGCGGCGCGCCACGTCCACGCCGAGCGCCACTGCCGCGGAACGCCCGGTGTGCGTGACCAGCAGGACCGTCCGGTCGGTCACGACGGCCCCAGGCTGACCGCGCGCTCGGCTTGCTCCGGATCGAGCGGGGGCCCACCCCGAACCAGCCGCAGGAAGTACTCGACATTCCCGGCCGGGCCAGGCAGCGGACTCGCGACCACCCCGAGCACTCCGTGGTCCAGATCGGCGGCCGCCGCCGCGACTGCGACGATGGCGGCGACCCGCAGTGTCGGATCGCGGACGACGCCGCCCGACCCGACCCGGTCACGGCCGACCTCGAACTGCGGCTTCACGAGCAGGACCAGTTCCCCCTCGGTGCAGCCGACCAGGGCCGGTAGCACGGTACGCAACGAGATGAAGGACAGGTCAGCGACCGTGAGTTCGACCGGACCGCCGAGCTGGGCGGGGGTCAGCGAGCGAACGTTGGTCCGGTCCAGGACGTGCACCCGAGGGTCGGTACGCAGCCGCCAGTCGAGTTGTCCGTATCCCACGTCGGCCGCGATCACCGACGCCGCCCCCCGCCGGAGCAGGACGTCGGTGAACCCACCGGTCGACGCGCCGGCGTCCAAGCAGCGCCGATCGGCGATCTCGAGATCGGTCCACGTCTCGAGGGCCCCGATCAGCTTGCCCGCGCCGCGCGACGCATAGCGCTCATCCGTGCGGTCGTCGGCGACCAGCACCGGCGTATCCGGATCCACCCCGGTCGCCGGCTTGTGAGCGACCAGGCCGGCCAGCCGCACCCGACCCGCAGCGACCAGCTCGGCCGCTTCCCCGCGGGAGCGGGCCAGCCCGCGCCGGACGAGTTCCGCGTCGAGCCGGGCCCGACGGGTCACCCCGCGGGATCCTCGTCGAGGTCGGCCAACGCGTCCTGGAGCCGGCGGTGCACATCCTCGTAGATGGCCACGTGTTCGCTGAGCGGCGCCGACGCCACCGAGCCGAGTCGCTCGAGCGCGGCGTCGATTCTCGGTTCGCCGGTCCGCTCAGCGATCGGCTGTTCGGTCACGGAGTCTTCTTCGCGGGTCGGGCCGCGGCCTTGCGCGGTGCCGCCTTGCGCGGTGCGGCCTTGCGCGGTGCGGCCTTGCGCGGTGCGGGCGCCGGTCGGGGCCGCAGGTCACCTTCGATGCGGCGCAGCCGCTTCTCGAGGGTGGCGACCGCATCCGCGGTCGCCAGACCGGCGCGTTTGAGCGCCCGGTCGATCTCGTAGCGGACCAGACCCACCAGCGCATCGCGGTTCGACTTGCTGGTCTTGCGTAGATCGTCGGCGAGACTGGCCGCCTGCGCACGGGTGGCGTCCCCCTGCGCGACGAGGGCCTTCGCGGCCGCACTCGCCCGGGCCCGGGTTACCTCGGTCAGCCCGTTGGCCAACGAGACGTAACCGCGTAGGGCGTCACCGATCATGGGGGCCTCCTCGGGCCGTGGCGATGCGTCGCCGGCAACGCTACCGGCTGAGCCGCGACAAGGCCCCGAGATCCGGGAGCGGACGCCCCGCATCGGCCCGGGCCCAGGCCAGCGCGCAGGCCGCCCGGGCGAGGTCCAGGCCGCTGCCGTCGAGATGCCAGACCGCATCCACGACTGCCGCCCTGGCCCCCCCACAGCTGGCCGCCCCCGCTTCCGAATCGACGCGGACCGACGGAGCGGGCTCGAGC
This sequence comes from Mycobacteriales bacterium, assembly GCA_035533475.1. Taxonomy (NCBI): domain Bacteria; kingdom Bacillati; phylum Actinomycetota; class Actinomycetes; order Mycobacteriales; species Mycobacteriales bacterium. The sequence goes on from DATLTS010000011.1 coordinate 24,596, forward strand.
AGGGCTGAGATGTCGGCCCCAAGGTAGGTCGGTCGGGTGTCGGCGGTCGCGGCCGCGAGCCCAGCCAGATCGGTCACCCCGCTGAGGACCAGTAGGGAATCCGTGCCGGTCGCGACGGCGCCTTGGATGTCGGTGTCGAGTCGATCCCCGACGACCAGCGGGTTCCGCGCACCGCTGCGCCGCACGGCTTCCCGGTGCAGCGGGGGAAACGGCTTGCCGGCTACGGTCGGTTCCCGCCCGGTGGCCACCCGAACCGCGGCGACCAGCGCCCCGTTGCCGGGCAGCAGACCGCGCGGTGACGGCATCGTCGAATCCACGTTGCTCGCGATCCACACCGCCCCGGCCCGGACCGCGAGGGCGGCCTCAGCCAGCCTGGGGTATCCCATGTCCGCGGTGTAGCCCTGGACGACGGCGTGGGGGGGAGAGGCTTCGTTGAAGAACTCGACGGGGTGCATGCCGGCGGCGCTGACTTCGGCCCACAACCCGGGGCCACCGACGACCAGGACATCGGATCCCGAAGGCACGAGCTCGACCAGCATCCGGCCGACCGCCTGCGCGGAGGTGACCACGTCGCCGGCGGCGGCCGGCACCCCGATCTCGGTCAGATGGCGGGCGATCGCGTCCGGGGTTCGGGAGGCGTTGTTCGTGACGAACATGACCCGCAGGCCGCCCGACCGTGCCGACTCGATGGACGCCGGCGCGGACGGGACCGGGTCGGGCCCCACGTAGACGACGCCGTCGAGGTCGAGGAACGCGGCGTCGTAGCCCGCCGCAAGCGGACCGTCGCAACGGCGAAAACTCACGGGGCGCCAGCGAGCGCGGCGCGGGCCCGGCGAAGCGCGGACGCGTAGTGCCTGAGTTCGGGTCGCATCGCGACGGCGAGCGCGAGGTGTTCGACCGCACCCCGATAGTCGCCCTCCTTCAAAGCGCACAGGCCGCAACCGAACCGCGCATAGTCGTCCACCGGATCGCCGTCGAGGATGGCCGCGAACGAGACCCGGGCCGCGCCGTAGCGGCCGGCGTCGAACTGCGCCCGGGCCAATGCCTCTCGAGCGCTCCGGGAGGCCGGCTCGGCGGCGACGGTGTGTTCGAGCAGCGCGGCGGCCGCCGCCGCATCGCCGTGGTCGAGCAGGTCGAGGGCCCGCACGTACCAGTCGTAGACCTCGCCGTCCGGGCGCACGCTCACGGCGAATCCCTTCCGGCCGATACCCGCTCCACCGCGTGCAACGCCCTCGGGTCGACGGTTGTGCCCCGATCGGTCTCGTACCATCCGCTCATGCCCGATGCCACCACGACCCCGCCCGTCCCCGACGGGCTGATGCTCCGCCCGTTCCGCGCGCTTCGATTCGACGCTACCGCCGCGACCGGCCCGGCCCAGCTCGGCGCGCGGCTCTCGCCGCCCTATGACGTCATCGACGACGCCGAGCTTGCGGCACTCGAATCGCGCGATCCGCACAATGCGGTCCGACTGATCCTGCCGCGTGGCGGCGGCGAGCGGTACGCGGCGGCCGCGGGACTGCTCGCCCGCTGGCGGTCGGAGGGGGTGCTCGTCGCGGACGACGAGGCAGCCCTCTACGTATACGAGTGCGCGACGGCGGACGGGCATGTGCAGCGCGGGCTGGTCGGCTCGGTCGGGCTGGCCCGGGCCGACGCCGGCATCGTCTTGCCGCACGAAAACACCATGGCCGGCCCGGTTGCGGACCGCCTTGCGCTCACGGCGGCCACCGCGGCCAACCTCGAGCCGATCTTCCTGGTCTACGACGGTGGCGGGCCGGCCAGCGCGGCCGTTGCGGAGGCGGGCAGCCGTGAGCCGCTCGCCACGGCGGTGACGGCGGACCGGGTGACCCACCGGCTCTGGGCGATCACCGACGCCGAACGGCTCGACGCGATCGCGACCGACCTGGCGCCCCGACGGGCGGTCATCGCCGACGGTCATCATCGCTACGCGACCTACCTCGCCTACCAGGAGCTGCGACACGCTGCCGGGGACGGCCCCGGGGCTTGGGACTACGGGCTGAGCTTCCTCGTGGACGCCAGCGCGTTCGGTCCGCAGGTGCACGCCATCCATCGCGTGGTCCCGGGCTTGGCCCCCGCCGAGGCAGCGGAGCGGGCCGGCTCGGCCTTCACGGTTCGGGCCCTGGGGGGTTCGCTCGACGAAGCCCTGCTGGCACTGGAACAGGCCGGCAAGTCGGGGCCGGCCTTTCTGATTTCAGCTGGCGCCGCCTCGGGTCCGCGCTGGCTACTCACCGACCCGGCTCCCGCGGCGCTGGACACCGCCATCCCGGCGGAGCGTTCGGCCGCCTGGCGCGGACTCGACGTGACGGTTGCCCACCTACTGCTGATCCGCCGGCTCTGGGGGTGCGAGGACACCGAACAGGTCGTGGGCTACCAGCACGATGTGGAGTCCGCACTGCGCGCTGCCGGCGCGGGGGTTGCCCTGCTGCTGAACCCGACCCCGGTGGAGGACGTCGTCGCGGTGGCCGCCGCCGGCGAACGGATGCCCCGCAAGTCGACCCTGTTCACCCCCAAGCCCGCCACTGGGCTACTCATCCGCGCGCTCGAACTCGGCTAGCCCATGCCTCCCAAGACCGGAAGGCGGTCACCGCCGACCGCGGCCACGGCGAAGCCGCCATCTACGCGCTGACCGACGCCCGGTAGAGGACCGACACGGCTGCGCAGCGACACTGCCGCCACAGGCCCGCCCGTCCCGCCTGGATTTGACGCAATCCCGCGTTCTTCCGACCGATCCGGCACGCGCCGCCGCATCCTCCCGCGCGAGGGCGCACCTGAGGCGGAGCCAGAAGGTCGGAGCGGGGAAGGCGAGGCTCGACGACTCGTGATCACAATGACCGACCAATGGGCGTCACCCACTTTTCGGGAGGAACTGGCTAGCTCGAGGCATCAAGCCGAAGGCCAGCGGTGGACCGGGGCCCGGCCTAGGTCTCCGCGAGGAGGACGGCGCGCCAAAAGCCGGTTCGCTCCTGACGGCGGGCGAGGTTGTACACCGCGTGCAGCGATACGGACCGAAAGCCAGCGTCAATGACCATTTGGCCTAATGCCTGCAGAGAAGGAATCCACCACACCAGGTCGCTCCAGCCCCCTACGTACTCCACCGAGTGCAGCCCCCCGAGGACGGTCAGTCCTGGATGAAACACATCGCTGATCACGGCTGAGCCCGCAGTCACAGACCTCACGGCTGTTAGCGCCTGAATCGGGGAGCGAAGGTGTAGCAGGAGGTCGGAGAGATGCACAAGGTCGAAGGTGCCGACATTGCTGGGCGAGAGGTCGTACACACTCAGCCCTGCGAGGTTCACAGTTGAGCCGAGCGCTCGCTGGGCCAAGCGAAAGCCGTTGCTGATCGGGGCGTCGTAGCCTTCGGCGCTCCGCTGTCGCTGGACAGGATCAGGAAGGTCGAGCTGACTTACACGCTCAACATCGATGGCACTGACATTCGCCCCGCGCCGCTCCATCTCAAAGGCCCAGAAGCCGTCGAACGTAGCGACATCCAAGGTTCGCATGCCACCGAGATCCTTCGGCAAGCCGTAGTGTGGCAGGAGCGGGCGGTGGTCGTATCGCCCCGGGGTAACGACCCCGCCGGGCAGTTCGATGGTGTGGTACCAGTGGTGGGTGGCAACCGCCGCGGATAACTCGCGTTCATTCGTGACGTCGATGTGGTCGATCTCGTGCTCCACACTTCGATGAGCCTGTGCACGGCCAGCCGCCGCAACCCCTGGCCGGACTTGAGCGGCAGGCGCCGTCGAGGGACGGAGGAAATTCAGGGCGGTCGCCGCGCTGCGCAGGTCTGTGGCCAATCGTCGACTGTTGCGAACAATCAACAACCGCCCTTCCGGAGGAGCCTCGTCGAGCGGGCTGGCCCAAGATGGTTGCGCACGCGGCCCTCGGCTTCTGCCGAGCTTCCCCGGCGCGGTGAGGGAAACATTCCATCCCCAGAACGATGCGGAGAGTGACCGACGAGGCCAGCCGACCCAACGAGTCGAAGCGCTGGAACTCGATCTAATTCGGATCAAGCACAACCCCCACCGCAGGGGCACGACTAGGCGCGACTAGGGCAGAGTGCATAAGTTCCGCATCGTAATAGAAAGTCTCTCGCGAGCCCGCTACTCGTGCGCGAAAGCTCATTCGAGATCACCTGGGGGCAACACAACGACGCCAGGCCGCCAATCCCAAGGCCGGATATGCGATCCCAAGGACGAACACGAACGACGTGGTCAGGCCCATCATCAAAGCCCGCGTGGACAGACTGTCGAACACGCCCGTCTACACCGAGGTGCCTGGCACCGTTCCAACCGGCACACTCAGACCGCAGGATCCCCGGTGATGTTGGCTCCTAGAACGAGATCTTTCATCGCAGAGCCGGAGACATGTCCCACCCGTCCCACCAGCACGATCTCGTTGCGGGTGACGAAGCCGCCGCTCATGGCCACCTCCTGGTCGAGGTAAGGATGCCGGCTCGTCCGTACGCTGGGGGCGACCGTCCACAGGCCTTGGATGCGGCGTTGCTCAACTGCCGGTGGTGAGGCCCCCGCCGCCAGCCCCGCCGTCCGGCCCGTGCGCGGAGAAGCAGGCAGAGACGAACGCGGAGCGGGCTGCCGGCGCGGTGATGCCGGGGAAGTTACGCAGCGCAGAGCTGCATTCGTCCACCGTGAGCGGCGCGGGCAGCTCCTGGCCGGTCGTTCGGCCCTCGAGTGTCGCCAGGCCCGTGTCCGGCGCGTTCGCCGAGCCGCCGCCCGTGAACCCGAGCAGGACGCTTCCGAGCACCCCTGCGACGAGCAACGCTGCGATACCCCACCAGAACAGGCGTGGCCTCCCGGCGTGGCCCACGACGGGGCGGCTCGACGCGGCAGGAGACCCGACTTCCGGCCTTGATACGGCGCCGACTCCGAACCGGATGGACGCCGGCGTCGAAGCCGGGCGGGAGCCGGCGACGGACGATGGTGAGAAGAAGTCGTCGTTCATACCGAGACGATCGGCGACCGCCCGGCGGATCCTGAGCCGGCCGACCTGATGTCAGGATGGGGGCGTGTCGGTAACGGACCGGACCGGGTGGCCGGCGAAGGGCACCCCGCCCGTCGAGGACTTGGGCCATGACGTCTTTTCGATCGATACCAGGATGTCCGGCTACGACGGCATCACCGCGGCGTACCTGATCCGGTCGGAGCGACCTTGCCTGGTGGAGACCGGAACCGCCCGCTCCGCGCCGACCGTCCGGGCCGCCCTCACCGGGTTGGGCATCGGGGCGGACGACCTGGCGACGATCGTCGTCACGCACATCCACCTCGACCACGCCGGCGGGGTCGGGGACCTGGCCGCCGCGTACCCACGGGCGCAGATCGTCGTTCACGAACGCGGAGCCCGGCATCTGGTCGACCCGGCGAAGCTCGTCGACAGCGCCCGCCGCGTGTTCGGGGCGGCCATGGACACGGTCTTCGGGGAGTTGGTCCCGACCCCCGCCGCGCGGGTGAGCACCGTAGGGGACTCCGGATCGGTAGACCTCGGCGGCGGCCGGCGACTCGACAGCTACTACTCCCCCGGGCACGCCCAGCACCACATCGGCCTGGTCGACTCGAGCACCGGAGACCTGTTCGTCGGCGACGCCGCAGGGATCTACATCAGCGAGATCGACCTGGTCCGGGCGGCCACCCCGCCGCCGGACTTCGACCTCGAGACCTCGCTGGCCAGCCTCGATCGTTTCGCGGAGTTGCAACCGAGCCGATTGCTGTTCAGCCACTTCGGGCCGGTCTCCGCCGTGGGCGACGTGCTCGCCAGGTCGAAGGAGGAACTGCGGCTATGGGTAGAACAGGTCCGCGAGGTTCGCCCCGGCGCGGCCGACCTCGACCATGCGGTGGCCCTCCTCCGGGCTCGCACCGCGGAACGCTATGCGGCCCTCTACGCCAACGCCTCGCTCGACGAGAGGTTCGAGGTGCTCTCCTCGATCGAGGCGAACATCAGCGGCATCTCCCGGTACCTGGATCGGAACGCGGCGGGCTGAGCCTGCGTGGGCGACCTACGCCGGTCCGCTGACCGGATCCAGCACAAAGACCGGAATCTCCCGCCCGCCGGTGCGCAACTGGTAAGCCGCGTAGCCGGCATACCAGTCGACGACCCGACTCCAGGCAGCCAGGCGCACGTCGCCGGTTGCGACATGCGCCCGGTAGCGGCGTTCAAGACCACCGAACAGAAACCCACAGTCGGGGTTCGCCCGCAGGGTGTGAGCCCACGCGGGGTCGGCGGGGGCGCCGCCGGCAGATGCGACGAGCAGCAACCGGGGGCCGTCCTCGACGAACTGCAACGGGGTGGTCCGCGGCTGCCCGGACCGGGCGCCGGTCGTCGAGAGCAAGCCGACCTTCTGGCGGGGACCGCTGAGGCTCCACCGCCCGCGGGAGAGCGGCAGCAGCCGACGGTCCGCCACCGTCACCACGTGAACGAACAGCCAAGCTCCGGGCTTCGACCCCGCGAGCGACTCGGCCAGCGCCTCGAACCGGGTCAGCCGCCGGCCACGGATCTCGAAGAAGCGTCGTGGCATACGGCGCGACCCTACCGGCGGTCGCGGGTCACCGAGCACAACGGTCAGGCCGGCTCGTCGTCGAGCGCGGCTACTCGCTCCTCCGCGTCGGTCTCGCCATCCTCGTCAGCGCCCGCGGTCGCGGCGAACCACTCCCGGGCCTCGTCGGGTCGACCGGCTGCGAGCAACGCGTCGGCGTAGGCGTACCAGAGCCGCAGTGTCCACGGCTGCACGCTGGCCGGCTCCAGTTCGGGACCGGCCAGAACGCTCACGGCGGCTGCGTATTCGCCGAGGTCACGGCGGGCGCCGCTCTCGACGATCCGCAGCTCGATTCGCGCCGCGCGGTCGAGCTGCTCCGCGTCGGGCTCTCGCGCCAAGGCGATCGCCCGCTCGGGGTGGCCGAGCCCGCGTTCGCAGTCGGCGAGCAGCGGTAGGTGGTCCGGCCGGCCCGTCATCCGCCGGGCGGCCCGCAGCTCCGCGCGCGCCGCGGCATAGTCACCGACCAGATACGCGGTGATGCCGGCGGCCTCGCGGACCGCCGCGATCCGGCTGCCAACCGCCCGGGCATAGCTGGCGTGGGCCCGGGCCCGCTCGGGCTCGTCAGTTAGGAAGCGCGCGGCCGCCACCAAATGGGCAGCCACCCGCTCGGCGATCGGCGCCGGCAGCGAACGGAGTTCCGCGCGCACCTCCGGAGCGAGCTCGGTAACGTCGATGTTGGTCGGCAAGGCCGGCTCGAGCGGCCGGGCTACAGCCGGGCGGTCCCGCCCGCCGCGGCGCTGCGCGGCCAGGGCGTCAGCCCCCGCCGGCCGGGGACGGTGCGGGCCGCGGGGCCCACCCGCGCCGGGTCGTTCCACCGCCGGACTCCTCTCCGACATATGCGATGAGGGCCACCCCACGGTCGGGGCGGCCCTCATCGAAAATTGTCCGGCGGCGTCCTACTCTCCCACGCAGTCACCCGCGCAGTACCATCGGCGCTGAAGGGCTTAGCTTCCGGGTTCGGAATGGGACCGGGCGTTTCCCCTTCGCCATGGCCGCCGAAACGCTATGGAGATGAAGGTCGGGTTCCCGACCGTATCTCGGGAACCGCACAGTGGACGCGTAGCATGTTTGTGGTCAAGCCCTCGGCCTATTAGTACCGGTCAGCTGCATGCGTTACCGCACTTCCACTTCCGGCCTATCAACCCGATGATCTAGTCGGGGGCCTTACCAGGTTAACCCTGTGGGAGACCTCATCTTGAAGCGAGCTTCCCGCTTAGATGCTTTCAGCGGTTATCTCTTCCGAACGTAGCCAACCAGCGGTGCACTTGGCAGTACAACTGGCACACCAGAGGTTCGTCCGTCCCGGTCCTCTCGTACTAGGGACAGCTCTTCTCAAGTCTCCTGCGCGCGCGGCGGATAGGGACCGACACGATTGTTACCGCGAACCGAATCGTCGTCGTTCGGATCGGGGCCAGATCATTTCTGCCTGGCTCTGCATGTCGCCATGCAGGTCGGACCATATCTTCACCCGCTGATTCCGGGTGTTCGGCGTATGGTCTCTGAGGATTCTGGCTGCCTATGGATTCTTCGAAGAGTAGGCAGCCAGCCTTTCCTGCTGATTGACCGCACCTGTCGCATTTTCACTGCTCGGGTTCGGATCCTGCAATCAGGAACCGACCGAACGAGTAGCGCAGGATACTCGGTGTTTCCAGCATATAGCCGAATTTACAGACAGCGCAATCCACTGTCTCACGCATATAACTCCCTCATTGCTGAGGGTATAGACTATACCTCCACCCTGTTTCCAGGGGCCGGCGTATTATGGGAAATACATCCGGATGTTATCCCGGAATCCCATCTCGCTGCTTTCGCATTCACAGCGAAGTCGTTACAGGGGCACACACACCCATGCTACGCAGATGCTGCTGCACATCTACGGCGGAAACCCGCTTCGTTTTCGAATAGTTTAGGGCTGCAAAGCGATCGACTTCATGCGCCGATCCCAGGAACTCCACAGCACCGGGTCGCGGTCTGATGCGCTGAATGAGCTCCAGCGCCCGTCGTACGTGCTCGGCCTTGAACACCGCGTACGGCGCAACTGCTTCCGAGGTCTGCAACAACAGCGACCGGCTTGTGATCACGAGATCACTTATCCCGGTGCCACGATCGCGGACCTACCCGCCTCCGATCAACTGGCGCAGGTGCTCCAGTCCTCGGCGTGCGGACGTGCTTTGAGTCAGCGAGAGCAGTGGCTCGAATGTAGAACCCGAACCGATACTTGCGCTGACGGACGAGTTGGAAGTGGATGCTCCCAGCCCCGTCCAGATCCTGCGAGGTTACGACGCGTCGACTGCCCTCATGTGTGGCCTTCCCTCGGTATTGCCCAAAACTATTGTTCGGTCATGACAGTCTTGGGTTTCACCGATATGAGCCGGTGGGCACCTGTGGATTACTCCACAGGGACGCAGTGTTCCTACGTTCTAAACCCAGCTCGCGTACCGCTTTAATGGGCGAACAGCCCAACCCTTGGGACCTACTCCAGCCCCAGGATGCGACGAGCCGACATCGAGGTGCCAAACCCTTCCGTCGATGTGGACTCTTGGGAAGGATAAGCCTGTTATCCCCGGAGTACCTTTTATCCGTTGAGCGACGGCACTTCCACTTGTTACCGCCGGATCACTATGGCCTGCTTTCGCACCTGCTCGAGCTGTCGCTCTCGCAGTCAAGCTCCCTTATGCCATTACGCTCTACGCACGATTTCCAACCGTGCTGAGGGAACCTTTGCGCGCCTCCGTTACATTTTAGGAGGCGACCGCCCCAGTCAAACTACCCACCAGATGCTGTTCCCGCCCCGGATCACGGCAGCGGGTTAGAAGCCCAGACTACGAAGGGTGGTATCCCAAGGTCGACTCCACCGGCACTGGCGTGCCGGCTTCAAAGCCTCCCACCTATCCTGGACAACGTACCCCGAACTCCAACATCTAGCTGTAGTAAAGGTTCACGGGGTCTTTCCGTCCAACCACGGGTACTCGGCATCTTCACCGAGACTACAGTTTCACCGGATCCCTCGAAGAGACAGCGCCCAACTCGTTACGCCATTCGTGCAGGTCGGAACTTCGCGTTCATCCTCCATTTCGGGAGGCGCAGACTATCCCTTCACCTTGACGAAATGCTCGCGAGTATTGCTTCAGCGGCATAGCGCCTGCGCCCGCTCGGATTCATCCCGTGAGCGAGCTCGACGATCTCGACGAGACCGTCTCGACGCAGGTGCACCCCGTCTGCCATCAAGCGGCAGACCGAGGCGAACCGATCGAAGTCGTACCGCTTGCTCGACAGAAGCGGGTACCGCTCGAAGTGCGGGACGATGCGACCGAGGATCTCCTCGAGTCGCCGGGTCTCCCACTTGAGGGTCTTGTCGCTTCGGTCGGGCCGGATGCTTCCGCATCCGAAGTACGTCCTTGATCGCATGAAGCACCTCGGCAGGATCTCCGTTCTGACTGACCGAGAAGCCGGGCCTCACCTCCCAGCCCACGAGCAACGTGGCCCGTGGAGCAATGGAAACGGTGAAGCAGCCTTCTCCGTCGACGTACCCGGAGATGTATGCCGAGAGGAACTCGCGACTGTTGTGCCAAGGGCCGGCGTCTGATCGCACTCATAGATTTTCCGGCAACCGCCGGAACGAGATGCGATCTCATCGTCACAGATGTGTGACGAATCAGTCGTTACGGGGTCAACCCTACTGGTAATGAGCAGTAGAGCGACTTCCCACGGGATTACCCTTTCGCTACTACGACGTCCTTGAAAGCGTCGCATACGAGGAGGGCTTCCCCGTTATTAGCCGGTTTGTCCGCCAGGATCACTCCTGACTCGGGCAATTCAATTACCCGACAAGGAATTTCGCTACCTTAGGACGGTTATAGTTACCGCCGCCGTTTACCGGGGCTTGGATTCGAAGCTTCGCCCGAAAGCTAACCTCTCCTCGTGACCTTCCGGCACCGGGCAGGCGTCAGCCCCTATACGTCGTCTTACGACTTCGCAGAGACCTGTGTTTTTGGTAAACAGTCGGTTGGGCCGTTTCACTGCGGCCATCTCGGGCTTTAATCCGCGAGGGATTATCACCCTACCATGGCGCCCCTTCTCCCGAAGTTACGGGGCCATTTTGCCGAGTTCCTTTTCGAGGGTTCTTCCGATCGCCTTGGTATTCTCTACCTGCCTACCTGTGTCGGTTTTGGTACGGGCACGTCCCACCTCCCTAGACGCTTTTCTAGGAGGCATGGTGGCGGCCACTTCGAGCTGAACGCTCTCGGCATCCCGTCTCAGGCTGTGTGAGCGACGGATTTCCCTATCGCTCGCCCTACGCGGTTACCCCAGGTCGACCATCGCCTGGGTTGGCTTGACCTACCCCGTCCCGCCATCGGTGATAGCGGTGGGTACGTGGTACTGGAATATCAACCAGTTGTCCATCGCCTACGCCTTGCGGCCTCGGCTTAGGTCCCGACTAACCCTGAGCAGATTAGCTTTACTCAGGAACCCTTAGGCATTCGGCGGACATGTTTCTCACATGTCTTTCGTTACTCGTGCCAGCATTCTCACTTCCCAAGCCTCCACGGCTGGCTTACGCCGCCGCTTCGATGGCTTGGGAACGCTCCCCTACCACTCCATCCGAAGATGAAGTCCGTGGCTTCGGCTCCATGCTTGAGCCCCGTTACATTGTCCGCGCCCGACCACTTGACCAGTGAGCTGTTACGCACTCTTTGAATGGTGGCTGCTTCTAAGCCAACATCCTGGTTGTCTCTGCAATCGGACATCGT
>DATLTS010000012.1 GCA_035533475.1 Mycobacteriales bacterium
CCGACGCGCCTACGCACCCGTACTCCGCCAAGCCGACCTGCCCAACAACACCACCGTCCCCTGGTGGGGAAACCGCACCCTGCGCTACGAAATCACCTGACCCGTTGCCCCGAACCAGTTGCGTGGAAATCCGCGCTAACCCGCGATATGCCTTCTTACCTGGGAAAACACTACGCATCAACATTGATCAACAGCGACCGAAACGGCTCTGGGCAGACTTGAAAGCCGCTATGGGGAGTGATCCTCATCGTGGGTTCGAATCCCACGCCCTCCGCTTGCTTGCTGACCGCCGGCTTCCGCCTTTCGCACGGCAAGAGGTCCGTTCGCCATGCAGGAGAGCGAGGCGCGACGGCGAAGTAGGGCCTGCGGCGCCTGGCGGCGCTTCTCCGGGGAGGTCTTGGGTGCGACGCGTTCGATCGCTCGCAACGACGGCTGTGCTCCTCACCGTGGTGGCGGGCGTGGGGCAGGCTGCCGCCGATGCCCCGCAGCTGGGCCTGCCGACCGGGACGCAGCAGCAGGTCGAGGCGGACCGTCCGATCCCGGTACCGAGCACCCCCTCGTGCACCGAGATCCTCATGACGCACGACTTCGCGAATTCCTACGGCTCGCCGTTCAACGGCACCTACGCGCCGCCCGCGGGCTGCCCCGGCCCGTGGTCGAAGGTCGTGCTCACCCTCACCAGCACGGTGGCCGGCGTGCAGTTCGACCGCGACGTTTACGTGGCGATCGGCCGGGCGGTCGTTCTCGACGGCAGCACATCGGAGCCGTGCTGCACCGGGAACCCGATCACCTGGACCGTGCAGCGTGACGTCACCGACATCATTCCGCTGCTCACAGCAAGCCAGCCGGTCCAGGTGGAACTCGACAATGTCAACAACGCGACCTACACCGGCGTCTACCACACGGTGGTCTCGTTGACCTTCTACGAGACGGATGCCAACACACCCGAAGGTGCGCACCCGGATGTGGTTCTGCCGGTCTCGTCGACCGGCGGGGGCGGACCGATGCTGACGGTAAGCCGGGACGGTCAGCGAGTTGGCGCTCCGGTGACGTTTCCGAGCGACCTGAGCCGGCTCTCGGCGGAGATCTATGCCGACGCCCATGGCCCGTGCGAGGAGTTCTGGTGGGCTGATCCCGGGGATTGCGCCGGGACGCCCTACCGCGAGATCGGCATCTTCATCGACGGCCGCCTCGCCGGGGCGGCTCCGGCCTACCCGGTGACCTACACCGGCGCGTCCGGGCCTGGCCTGTGGGAGCCGATCCCGTCGCCGCGCGCGTGGGATCTGCGGCCCTACGACGTCGACCTCACGCCCTTCGTCGGCCTACTCACCGACGGTCAGCCCCACCAGGTGACGCTAGGTGTCTTCGACACCAGCTTCCAGGGCGGCGACTTCTGGGCGTTGGCCGCCAACCTGCTGGGCTGGACGGCTGATCGCGGTGGTCGCACCAAGGGTGCTCTGTTGAGCGCGACCGGCGCCACCGCGCCCACTGATGCCATCACGGATCCGACGACGCAAGGCGTGCCATACCTGGACACCGCCTCGCACACGCTGACTTTCGTGGGAGAGACCTTTGCCGGTGGCCAGCGCGTCACAACAACGGTCAAGGAGTCGATGGGCGAGAGCGACCGGCAGGCGGTTCTCGTCGACTACGGTGACTGGACCTGGGATCAATCCACGACGACCGCCACGGATGCCCAAACCACCGTCGTAGCTACGCACGCCGTCTACGGCATCGTCTCCGACCTTTTGACGAGCTACGACCTCACGGACAACGGCAGTTCGACCATCACCGTCGACGGTAAGCAGACCGGTTGGACGTCATTCGACGAGTCGATGAGCACGGCGGACGCGACCGGGATCGTTTTCAACGGGGCCGAGCAGGAAACCTACGGTTACGCCGACAGTGCCGGTGCCTGCTACGACCACCGGCTGGCGAGCCAGGCCGGCGAAATAACCGTCGACCAACTTGACGGCATGTGCCCGGGGCCGCCCGGTAGCTGAGGTCGTCGGGTACCCCTCCGCCAGGCGCGGCGGCCCGAAATCCGGCACAGCCAGGCGGTGGTGACCGGCCGTCCCGCCGGCGGCCGGGTATCATCGGTTGCGTGTTCACGGCGAGCTAAGACGCGGCGGGCATCCCGAGTCCTCGGAGCCCCCCCTTCAGGCCTGCTCGCCCCCTCAGGAGACCTCACATGCTCACGGCTACCGGCGTCGAGCTGCGCGCCGGCCCCCGACTGTTGCTCTCCGACGCGACGTTCCGCGTCGGCCCGTCGGACCGGATCGGCCTCGTCGGCCGTAACGGCGCCGGCAAGACCACCCTGTGCCGTGTCCTGGCCGGCGAATCCCTGCCGGCGGAGGGCGCGGTCGAGCGAACCGAACCGATCGGATACCTCCCGCAGGACCCGCGGACCGGCGACCTGGATGTCATCGCCCGGGATCGGGTGCTGTCTGCCCGCGGGATAGACGAGCTGCTGCGCGGGATGGAGAAGGCCCAGATCCAGCTGGCCGAGCGACCCGACGACGCCGACCTCGTCCGGCGGTACGGGCGGCTCGAGGAGGCCTTCACCGCCCTGGGCGGCTACCAGGTGGAGGCGGCAGCGGATCGGATCTGCTCGAACCTGGGCCTGCCGGAGCGGATCCTCGAGCAACCGCTGCGTACCCTCTCCGGTGGCCAACGCCGTCGGGTCGAGCTGGCGCGGATCCTGTTCTCCGGAGCTCCCTCGTTGGTGCTGGACGAGCCGACGAACCACCTCGACGCGGACTCGATCGGCTGGCTGCGGGACTACCTGCGCGCGCACACCGGCGGCCTCGTCGTCATAAGCCACGATGTGGGGCTGCTCGAGCACGTCGTGAACCGGGTGTTCCACCTCGACGCCACCAGGAACACCCTCGATCTGTACAACGTCGGCTGGCGGCCCTACCTGCTGCAACGCGAGACCGACGAGCGCCGGCGGAAGCGGGAGCGGGTCAACGCGGTGAAGAAGGCCGACGCGCTGATGTCGCAGGCCGACCGGATGCGGGCGAAGGCGACCAAGGCGCAGGCGGCGCACAACATGCAGCGCCGAGCGGAACGGTTGCTCGCCGGTCTCGAGTCCGAGCGTCAGGCAGACCGGGTCGCGAAGTTGCGGTTTCCGGATCCCGCCCCGTGCGGCCGGGTCCCGCTCAGCGCGACCGCGCTCTCGAAGTCCTTCGGGTCCCTGGAGGTGTTCACAGACGTCGACCTGGCGATCGACCGCTCCAGCCGGGTCGTGATCCTGGGCCTCAACGGGGCCGGCAAGACCACCCTGCTTCGCATCCTCGCCGGGATCGAGGAGCCCGACACCGGTGAGGTCGTCCATGGGCATGGCCTGCGCCTCGGCTACTACGCCCAGGAGCACGAGACCCTGGACCCGGAAATCGCCGTCATGGAGAACCTCAGGGCAGCCGCGCCGGAGGTCGAGGAACCTCGGCTGAGAGCCGTGCTCGGCGCCTTCCTGTTCTCCGGCGACACCGCACACCAGCTGGCCGGGACGCTTTCCGGTGGGGAGAAAACCAGGCTGGCGTTGGCCCGCCTCGTAGTCTCACGGGCCAACGTTCTCCTGCTCGACGAGCCGACGAACAACCTCGACCCGGCGAGCCGGGAGCAGGTTCTCGCCGCCCTCGCCGGCTTCGGGGGCGCCGTCGTGCTGGTCACCCATGACGACGGCGCGGTAGCCGCACTCGCCCCGGAGCGCGTGCTGCTTCTCCCGGACGGTGTCGAGGACCACTGGAGCGAGGACTTCGTCGACCTCGTCGAGCTCGCGTGATCCGCGCGCGGTGCGATGCACCCACCCCCCGCTGGGAGCGGGCTGGCGAGATGCATCAAAATGGGTGATCATCCCTACCGCAGGGTTTGCGACCCCCCGGTGGCGCGCATTATGCGCCGGGTAGACGACAACGGAGGTTCGACGTGGCGGAGCTGAAGAAGGGCAGCCGGGTAACCGGAACCGAGCGCGACAAGCTGGCGGGTGACCTCAGACGCAAGTACGACGGGGGCCAGAGCATCCGCGCGCTCGCGGAGGCGACCGGTCGCTCCTACGGCTTCGTGCACCGGATCCTCAGCGAGTCTGGGGTGAAGCTGCGCGGGCGGGGCGGCGCCACCCGGGGCAAGAAGTCCTGACCGACCCCGCGCCGGCGCCGGGGCTCGCCGATCCGGACCCTGGTGTCCGCTTCGAGATCGACGGCCAGGTGGCCACGATCACTCTGTGCCGACCGCAGCGACGGAACGCGCAGACCCCACACACCTGGACCGCCTTGCGCGAGTTCGGGCGGGGGCTCACCGGCGAGGTGCGGGTCGTCGTCGTCCGCGGGGAGGGCCCGTCCTTCTCCGCGGGCCTCGATCGATCGATGTTCAGCGGGGAGTCGCTGCCCGGGATCGCCTCGTTCACCGAGATGGCCCGGATGCCCGACGCCGAGGCGGTGGCGCTGATCGCCTCCTACCAGGAGGCGTTCAGCTGGCTGAGCCGGCCCGACATCGTCAGTGTGGCCGCGGTACAGGGCCACGCGGTGGGCGCCGGCTTCCAGCTCGCCCTGGCCTGCGACCTGCGGATCGCCGCGGACGATGCGCAGTTCACGATGGCCGAAACCTCGCTCGGGCTGGTTCCGGATCTCGGTGGCACGAGGATCCTGGTCGAACTCGTCGGCTATCCGCGGGCGCTCGAGATCTGTGTCACGGGACGTCGGGTCGATGCCGCGGAGGCGGCCCGGCTCGGCCTGGTCGAACTGGTCGTCGCCCCCGCCGACCTCGCCGCCGCGACCAGTGACTTGACCGCCGCCGTGCTGGCCGCGCCCCGCGACGCGGTGGTCGAGACGAAAGCACTGCTAGCCGCCGCCCGCCACCGCGATCCGGCCGGCCAGCTGCGGGCCGAGCGCGAAGCGCAGCTGCGCCGCATTCGCGACCTGGCCGGGGTGGGAGAGTAGCCGGGTGGATCTCGCTCTCTCAGACGAGCACGCGGCCCTGCGCCGGGAGGCCCGGGACTGGGTCGACGAGGTCGTCGTTCCGCGCGCGATCGAGTACGACCGGTCGGAAAAGTTCCCGACCGAGGCGCTCGAGGGGTTGCGCAAGCTCGGTTTCCTCGGGATGACTATCCCCGAGGAGTACGGCGGCGGCGGCGCCGATCCGCTCTCGTACGTGCTCGTCATCGAGGAGCTGGGCCGTGGGGATGCCAACGTCCGCTCGATCGTCTCGGTCCATCTCGGTCTGGTTGCCGGTGCGATCGCCCGTTGGGGGACCGAGGCGCAGCGCCGGAAATGGCTGCCGGCGATGGCTTCCGGGGACATCCTCGGGTGCTTCTGCCTGACCGAACCGGACCACGGCTCCGATCCGGCCAACCTCGAAGCCACCGCCGTTTCGGACGGCGACCGATGGCGGCTGTCCGGCCGCAAGATATTCATCACCAACGGGGACATCGCCGGCGTAGCGCTCGTCATGGCCCGGACCGGTGGTCCGGGCGCCCGCGGGGTCTCGGCCTTCCTCGTGCCCACCGACAGCGCGGGCTTCACCGCCCGGCCGATCAAGGGCAAGCTGGGGCTCCGTTCCTGCGACACCGCGGAGATCACCCTTGACGATGTCATCGTCTCTAACGATGCCCTTCTCGGCTCACCGGGGGACGGCATCAAGGTCGCGTTGTCTGCCCTTGACGACGGCCGGATCTCGCTGGCCGCGTCCTGCACCGGACTGGCCCAGGCTGCGCTCGACGCGATGACGACTTACGCCCGCAGTCGCGAACAGTTCGGCCGGCCGATCGCCGGATTCCAGCTCGTTCAGGAGCTCATCGCGGATACCGCCGTCGAGGTCGAAGCCGCCCGGCTGCTCACCTGGCGGGCCGCCGATCTCAAGGCCCGCGGCGAGAGCTACACGGTGGCGGCGAGCATGGCTAAGTACTACGCGTCCGAGGCGTCGGTTCGCGCTTCGAACGCTGCGGTGCAGGTACACGGCGGCTACGGATATGTCGATGACTTCGTCGTCGGGAAGTTGCTCCGGGACGCTCGCGTCACCACGTTGTACGAGGGAACGTCCCAGGTGCAGAAGCTGCTCATCGGCCGAGCGGTGACGGGCGTCTCAGCGTTCGTCTGAGATAGCGGCCCTGTTCGATGCCCTCCTCGAATCCGGTCTCGAGCTCCCGCCGGCAGCCGTCGTGGATCGGGTGGGGTCCCCACAGCCAGCCGGTCCCGCCGGGCTCGGTGAGCCCCTCGTAGAGCACCCGGCCGCGCCAGTTCGGCTTCACCGGACGGCCGCACACGTAGCACTGCTCCACCGGGCGAGCCTACGCAGGACTGCGCTAGCCGGGATCTGGCGCCGCGCCGTCGTGGCGACCACCGCCCACCACCGGTCGGGCCGGCAACGACGTGGCCATGACGCTGCGGAAGCGCGGGTCGTGGAACATCTTGGTCGTCAGCGTATGCCGGCTTCTGACCAGTGCCCAGAGGCCCGTTGCGACGCCGGCACCGGCCAACGGGGCCACCAGGTATATCCACCAGTCCGGGTACCGGGCGGAAAGCAGGTCCGGGGCAAGTGAGCGCACCGGGTTCAGGCTGCTGCCGGTGTAGGGGGCCAGCTGCCAGACGAAGCAGGCGATCAGTACCCAGGTGGCCACCGGTGTCCAGCGTGCCGTCCGGGCCCGGCTGAGGAATGCGTAGATGGTGAGGATGAGCGCGGCGGTCATGCCTAGCTCGATGCCGGCGGCGGCGGCGAGCTGGAGTCCGTGCCGGGGGACGGTCCGGCCCCAGTTCACCGGGGCCCGGGTGAACGTCCCACCCCAGAGCCACCGATCCAGCGCGACCCCTCCAATGGCCCCGGTGAGCTGGCCGGCCAGGTAGCCACCGAGGTCGGCAGCCGAAACCTTGCCCTGGAGCCAGAAGCTCAAGGTCACGGCCGGGTTGAGGTGCGCGCCGGACAGCCGGCCGATCGGCGAGATGGCCACCAGGCTGCCGGAGCCCGCGAAGAGCAGGCCGGTGAGCAACAAGCGGAGGCTCGGGCTGGGAATCCCCCGGGGCACCGGCGAGCCGGCCCCGAAGTCCAGGCTGACCGCGGAGAGCCCGCCGAGCAGCAGCAGCGCGGTACCTGCCGCCTCGGCTAGCCATTCCCGCCCGTGCCACCCGCCGTGCGCCGGTTGGGGCGCCGCCGGCGGATGGTCCATCCGGTGATCTTGCCCGCTCCGCCAGGAAGCGTTCGGCCCGACCAGGTGTTGTTCGGGCAATGAGCATGATGGGACATCGAGCCGGCTGGTCCTCATTGCGCTCGTACACCCGGGACCGGGACGTCGCACAGCAGGCGCTGCCGCCTGGAATCTGGCGTCGCATCCTCCGCTTCGCGCGGCCCTACCGGCGCTGGCTGATGATCTTCCTGGTGTTGATCTGCGTCGATGCCGGGATCGGCGCGGTGAATCCGCTCGTCTACAAGGAGATCATCGATCGTGGAATCGGGCACCAGCCACCGGCGACCGCCCACCAGAACATCATCCTGGCGATGGCTCTGCTGCTCGCCGGTCTCGCGATCGTCGACGCCGGGATCTCGCTCGCCATGCGCTGGTATTCCTCCCGGATCGGCGAGGGGCTCATCTACGACATGCGCTCGGCGGTGTTCGCGCATGTCCAGCGGATGCCCCTTGCCTTCTTCACCCGGACCCAGACCGGAGCCTTGATCTCTCGGCTCAACAACGACGTGCTCGGCGCTCAACAGGCGTTCACCGACGTCATGGGCAACGTGGTATCCAACGTCGTCAGCCTGGCCATGGTGCTCTTGTTCATGTTGCTGCTGTCCTGGCAGATCACGTTGCTCGCCCTCGTCCTGCTGCCCGTGTTCGTCCTCCCGGCCCGGCTGGTCGGTCGCCGTCTGCAGGCGCTGACCCGGGAGGGTTACAACCTCAATGCGGCGATGAACACGACGATGTCGGAGCGGTTCAACGTGGCCGGCGCGCTGCTCGTCAAGCTGTTCGGGCGGCCCCATGAGGAGGAGGGCGCGTTCCGGTCCAAGGCCCGCCGGGTGGCTGACATCGGCATCATTCAGGCGATGTACAGCCGGGTGTTCTTCGTTTCGCTCGCGCTCGTCGCGTCCCTGGCCACGGCCCTCGTGTACGGCCTCGGTGGTCACCTGGCCGCGGACAACGCGCTCCAGGTGGGCACCCTCGTAGCTCTCGCCGCCTACCTCAACCGCCTTTACGGACCGCTCACCGCGCTGTCCAACGTTCGGGTGGACATCATGACCGCGCTGGTCTCCTTCGACCGGGTCTTCGAGGTACTCGACCTGCCGCCGATGATCGATGACAAGGCCGGCGCGGTGGATCTGCCCCGGCCGTTAGGCACCGCCGCGACCATCGAGTTCGACCACGTCGACTTCCGTTACCCCACCGCGGCCGAGGTGTCGCTGGCCTCTCTCGAGTCGGTCGCCATTCTCGACACCACGCCCGACCGGCAGGTGCTGCACGACGTGTCCTTCCGTGCGGAGTCGGGTGAACTGGTTGCGCTGGTCGGTCCGTCCGGGGCGGGCAAGACCACGATCAGCCAGTTGGTCACCCGCATGTACGACGTGCAGGGGGGTGCGGTGCGGGTCGGCGGGCGTGACGTCCGTGACGTCACCCTGGCGTCGCTTCGTGACACGGTCGGCGTGGTCACCCAGGACGCGCACATGTTCCACGACACGATCCGGGCCAACCTGCTCTACGCCCGGCCGGAGGCGACCGACCAGCAACTCTGGGAGTCGTTGGACGCTGCGCAGATCGGCGATCTCGTGCACTCGCTCTCGGACGGACTGGACACCCTCGTCGGGGACCGGGGGTACCGGCTCTCCGGCGGTGAGAAGCAGCGGATCGCGATCGCGCGACTGCTGCTCAAGGCCCCGTCCATCGTCGTGCTCGACGAGGCCACCGCGCACCTCGACTCGGAGTCGGAGCTGGCCGTGCAGCGGGCGCTGGCGCACGCCCTGGCCGGCCGCACCTCACTGGTCATCGCCCACCGGCTTTCGACGGTCCGGGAGGCCGACCGCATCCTCGTCGTCGACGACGGCCGGGTCGTGGAGTCGGGACGCCACGACGACCTGTTCGCGGCCGGTGGGCTCTACACCGACCTGTACCGCACCCAATTCGAGCGACAGGAAACCGGAGAACCCGCCGGGCTGTAATCCTGCGATGGGTGTAGCCGGCTTCTGTTTGACGCAGCTTTCTGTCGGTGGGCGCCGTTAGATTTCTCTGCATGTTCGAGGATCTGGGTCCGGTGGCGCTGGCGGCGGTGTTGGCCGGGGTGGATCCGGCGGGTTGTTCGGATGCGGAGCTGTTGGCGGCGGTGGTCGGTTTTGACCGGCTCGCGGGGTGGGTGAGCGCGCGGTCGGCGGCTTGCCAGCTTGCTTTGTATCGGCGGTTGGAGGACCCGGATATCCCGGAGGCGGTGACGGTGGAGTTGGCGGCGGCGTTGCGGGCGTCGCTGCGCACGGTGGACGCCCGGCTGACTTTCGCCGGAGATCTGGGTCGGCTGGAGGGGGTGGCCGAGGCGCTCGCCGCGGGGCGGATCGGCTGGGCGCATGCGCACGCGTTCGTCGAGGAGCTGCGGAATTTGGAATCGGCGGTGGCGGTGTGGATCGCCGGGGGCTGCTTGGAATACGCGGCGGCTCACACCCCGGGTCAGTTGCGGCGGATGCTGCGCCGGCGGCGGTTGCTGTTCGCGCCGTGGGTTCCGCAGTTTGTAGCGGTGGACCCGGAGTTGCCGGCGCGGCGGTTGGAGACCGACCCGGTCCGCGGGCGGCTGGAGCTGACCGTGGAGCCGTAGACGCGTTGAGCGGCCAACCCGGGCCGGCCCCTCACAGGGCGCGGGTCGACCCGCCGTCCACGGTGACGACGCAGCCGCTGAGATAGGAGGCGGCAGGGGACAGGCAGAAGGCCGCGACCCGGCCGAACTCGGCCGGCTCCCCGTAGCGGCGCAGCGGGATGCGTGCCTCCATCGCGGTCCGGGTCGCCGGATCGTCGCCGTCCATCGCCATCGTCCGATCGGTGGCGATCCGGCCGGGGGCCAGGCTCAGCACCCGGATGCCGCGCGGCCCAAGCTCGTCGGCGAAATCCTTCGCCAGCATCGCCAGTCCCGGGCGGAACCCGTTCGACACGGCGAGGCCGCCGATTGGGGATTTCACCGAGCTGGAGAGCACGAGACCGATCGCGCCACCGGTGTCGAGCCCGGCGGCGACCGTACGGACCAGGCGCACGGCGCCGAGGAACACCGATTCGAACGCCTCCCGCCAGGCCCCGTCGGCGACGTCCATCCCGCTTCCCGGTGGTGGCCCGCCGACCGAGATCAGCGCGCCGTCGAGCCGGCCGAAACTTGTCCTTGCGAGGTCGACCAGCCGCCCGGCGGTCGCCGGGTCGGCGTTGTCGGCGGCCACTCCGGTCGCGTGCTCGGGGCCGCCGAGCGCGGACACGGTCGCCTCGACACCGGCCGGGTCCCGGGAGGAGATCACGACCCGGGCTCCATCGGCGACGAGAACCTGTGCGGTCGCCCGGCCCAGTCCGCGGCTACCTCCGGCGATGACGTACACCCGGTCACGCAGCTCGAGGTTCATGCCCGGGTCAACCGCCCGGCGACGGCGCGCCGCCCGCGACGAGCCCGGCCCTCCAGCAGGCGGCCGCGCGGGTCCCATCGGCCGAAGGCGAGGGAGACGTCGCGGGTGCCGTCCGACAGGTTGACTGCGGTGTCGAGTACGCGCGGGCCACCGCGTGGCTGAAGGTCTGCGAGGTCACCGTCTGGGCATTCGGCGGGGCGGCCACCCGGACCAGCTCGCCGAAGTCGCTGAGCTGCACGACATTGGTGATCGTCGAGGCGGGGCTCGGGGTCATGCCGGGAAACAGTACGTGTCGCACCGAAACGACGGCGTGGACCAGCCCGTCCGGGCCGACCGTGTAAACGTCGGTGTTGGGAGGGAGGGGAGACCCAGCCGGTGCCTGCTCGCCGGCGAAGCCATGGCTGGGGACCGTCACCGTGAAGGTGTCTCCGCGCCGTTGCACGGCAGTCGTGCGCTGGACCGGCACCAGATCGAGCAGCGCGAGTGCCCCGCTGCGCAGGAAGTCCGGCCCGGGCGGGATCCGGAACCAGATCCAGCTCGCCCCGCTCGGGAGGAACCGGAGCGCCGGGTCCATCTGGGAGATGGACTCGTATTCGACGTCGCCGACCAGCCGCAGCGTGGTTCCGACGGCACCGTCACCCTGGCTCACCCGGGCCTGATCTCGGGCCAGGTCCGCGTCGCCGCTGAGCGGCGTCCCCGGCTGACCGGCCTGCTCGTCGAGCGTGCCGGATATGTGGAAGGAGGTCGACAGCGTGCGGGCGATCGCCGACTGCAGGGCGTCCGTCGCGCCCTGCTGGCTGGCCGCGCCCGCACCCGCACCTCCGCCGGCCCGGAGAGCGGCGGACGCCACCCCGACCGCCAGAACGAGGAGCACTGTGGTGCCGAGCGCTACCCAGGACCTCCGGCCGGGGTGCGCCGGGTCCCATCGGCCGTCGCCGGTCTCGGCGTCGAGCTTGTCCACGACCCTCACCCCCGGGGGCATGATGGCAGCATTCGTCCGGGTTGTCGCCCTATGCCGCACCCGCCCCGACCGGCTGAGGATCAGCCGGTCCAGAGCGCGAGCCCGCAGCTGCACCCGGTCGAACCGTCGGGGCCCGACTGCGTCTCGGAGCAGTCGGCGGCGTGCAGGTCGTGGACCTGGTGCCAGCGGGTGTGCCGCGGTCGCTCGCCGGTCGGTATCCGGGCCGCGCAGTACAGGCAGATCCAGTCGTCCATGTCCGCAGCGTAGGGCCGGGTCCCCGGCCCGGGCGATCTCAGCCGGCGAAGAGCAGGGTTAGGCTGGTGATCCATCGAGGAGGGCCGTGGCGACCCAAAGACCGCAGTACGGCCGACCGCCCGGGTCGGGCAGTTGGCGGCGGGCGGTCGCCATCCTGGCCCTCGGGGTCGGTCTTTTCGCCCTCGCGGTGGTCTACCTCGCGGTGCCGGCCGCCTCGCTGCCCGCCTTCCTCCCGGGCCGCACCGCCGGCGAGTCCGGCCACCAGATGGCCGCTGGGATCTTCTGCCTGATCGGCGCGCTGGCCTGCCTCATCCTCGGTGCGCTGGCCGCGCCGACCGTGCCGCTGGAGGAGCGTCCGGTGCTGCTCGTCCCGCGGCTCGTCCCCCGGCCGCCCGGGGCGGGGGACCCCCCTCCGATCGGCTGAGCGCCTACATCAACGAGCGCAGGACGTATTGCATGATCCCGCCGTGCTGGTAGTAGGCCGCCTCGCCGGGGGTGTCGATCCGCACGATCGCCCGGAACTCCACGCCGTCGGCGCGCACGGTCACCTCCCGCGGGATCTGCTCGGCACCTTCCAGTCCGGTCACCGAGTACTCCTCCTCGCCGGTCAGGCCCAGGCTCTCCCGGTCCTCTCCCTCCCGGAACTGCAGCGGCAGGACGCCCATCCCGATCAGGTTGCTCCGATGGATCCGCTCGTACGACGTGGCGAGAACCGCCCTTACCCCGAGTAGCGCGGTGCCCTTCGCCGCCCAGTCCCGGCTGGAGCCCGAGCCGTATTCGACACCGGCGAGGACGACGAGCGGTACCCCCTCGTCGGCATAACGCGTTGCCGCCTCGTAGATCGACATCTGCTCACCGTCCGGCAGGTGCCGGGTCACCCCGCCCTCCGTGCCCGGGGCGAGCTGGTTGCGGAGCCGGATGTTGGCGAAGGTGCCCCGGATCATCACCTCGTGGTTCCCCCGGCGCGACCCGTACGAGTTGAAGTCCCGCGGCTCCACGCCGTGTTCGACGAGGTAGCGACCGGCCGGCGAGTCTCTCTTGATCGAGCCGGCCGGCGAGATGTGGTCGGTGGTCACCGAGTCGCCGAGGACGGCGAGCACCCGGGCGCCGGTGATGTCCCGGATCGGTTCCGGCTCCCGCGCCATGCCGTCGAAGTAGGGCGGGCGGCGTACGTAGGTCGAGTCGGGCTGCCAGGCGAAGGCGTCCCCACTCGGCACTTCGATCGCCTGCCAGTTCGCGTCACCGGAGAACACGCCGGCGTAGCCGTCGGTGAACATCGACGAGGCGATCGCCTGACCGACCACCTCGTCGATCTCGCGGGTGGACGGCCAGATGTCCTTGAGGAACACCGGCGTTCCGTCGCTCCCGGTCCCGATCGGGTCCCGGGTCAGGTCGACGTCCATCGAGCCGGCGAGGGCGTAGGCCACGACGAGTGGCGGGGAGGCGAGGTAGTTCATCTTCACGTCCGGGTTGATCCGGCCCTCGAAGTTGCGGTTGCCGGACAGGACGGACACGACGGCGAGGTCGGCCGCGTTGACCGCCTGGGAGACCTCCGGGATCAGCGGGCCGGAATTGCCGATGCATGTGGTGCATCCGTAGCCGACCAGGGCGAAGCCGAGCTTGTCCAGGTATGGGGTCAGGCCGGCCCGGTCGTAGTAGTCCATGACGACCTTCGAGCCGGGCGCGAGCGAGGTCTTGACCCACGGCCGGCTGGTCAGTCCCTTCTCGACCGCCTTCTTGGCAAGCAGCGCCGCGGCGATCATCACGGACGGGTTCGACGTGTTCGTGCACGACGTGATGGCGGCGATGACCACCGATCCGTGGTCGATCTCGGTCTCGGTGCCGTCGGCGAGCCGGACCGCCGTCGGGGCGAGCGCGCGCTCGCCGCCGGCCGCCGCCGGCTGGTGCTCGGCGGGGGCGTCGGTCGCCTTGTCGGCCCGAACCGCCGGTGAGTCGCTGGCCGGGAAGGATTCGCTGGAGCCCTCGTCGAGCCCGCCGTTGACCAGCGCCGACGGGACGAAGTCGACGATCGCCCGCCGGAAGCTCGCCTTGGCCTCGGTCAGCGGGACCCGGTCCTGGGGCCGCTTGGGGCCGGCCAGGGAGGGCACGACCGTGCCCAGGTCGAGCTCGAGGGTTTCGGAGAAGTCCGGGGTCGCGTCCGGGTCGTGCCAGAGCCCCTGCTCCCTGGCGTAGGCCTCGACCAGCCGGACCAGTGCGTCCGGCCGTCCGGTGAGCCGCAGGTAGCTGAGGGTCTCGGCGTCGATCGGGAAGATGGCGCAGGTGGAGCCGTACTCCGGGCTCATGTTGCCGATCGTCGCGCGGTTGGCGAGCGGCACGTTCCCGACTCCCGGCCCGTAGAACTCGACGAACTTGCCGACCACCTTGTGCCGCCGCAGCAGCTCGGTGATCGTGAGCACGAGGTCCGTTGCGGTGGCCCCTTCGGGCAGCTCACCGGCGAGCCGGAACCCGACCACCGTGGGGATGAGCATGGACACCGGCTGTCCGAGCATCGCGGCTTCCGCCTCGATCCCGCCGACCCCCCAGCCGAGGACGCCGAGCCCGTTGACCATGGTCGTGTGCGAATCGGTTCCGACCAGGGTGTCCGGGTAGGCGACGCCCTCGCTGGTGAACACGACCCGAGCGAGGTATTCGAGATTCACCTGGTGCACGATCCCGGTGTCCGGCGGGACGACCTTGAAGTTGGTGAACGCCTGCTGCCCCCAGCGGAGGAACTCGTAGCGCTCGCGGTTTCGGGTGAACTCGATTTCGGCGTTGCGCTGGAACGAGTCCGGTGACCCGAACAGCTCGGCGATCACCGAGTGGTCGATGACCAGCTCGGCCGGCGCCAACGGGTTGATCTTCTTGGCGTCCCCCCCGAGCGCGGTGGTGGCCTCGCGCATGGCGGCCAGGTCCACGACGCAGGGGACTCCGGTGAAGTCCTGCATGAGCACCCGCGCCGGCGTGTACTGGATCTCCGTCGCCGGCTCGGCGGCGGGGTCCCAACCGGCCAGCGCCTCGACCTGGGCCGCGGTCACCAGGTGGCCGTCCTCCCGGCGGAGCAGGTTCTCCAGCAGGATCTTGAGCGAGTACGGCAACCGCTCGCTGCCCGCCATCGCGTCCAGGCGGAAGATCTGGTAGCTGTCCTCGCCGACCCTGAGGTCCGCGCGCGCCGAGAAGCTGTTCGAGCTCATGCCGGGTTCCTCTTTCGCTCGGTCGGTCGGGTCCGGACGGTGTCCTCGACGAGGTCGAGCACGCTGTCGAGTTGTTGGGGGGACAGGCCGGCGGCGAGATGGGCGACCAGTCCGTCGTGGACGAGCGACAGGAAATTCACCAGAACGTGTACCGGGACGTCGGGGCGGACGATCCCGGCGGCTCGCTGTCGGATCAACCTGGTCCGGGTCGCGGCCGCAACCGTACGCAGATGCTTCTCCCAGCGCCGGCGGAACCGGGGGTCGGTGCGCAGCCGGCGCGACACCTCGAGTTGCACCCCGAGCCATCCGGCGTCGCGGGTCCGCAGGTCCCGCATCACCTGCACCAGCCCGTGCTCGGCCACCACCGCGGCCATCTCCTCGGCGTCGTCCCGGGCCAGTTCGAGGAACAGCGCGTCCTTGTCGGCGAAGTGGTGAAAGATCGCCCCGCGGGACAGGCCCGTCGACTGTTCCAGCAGACGCACGGTTGCGCCCTCATATCCGTGGCGAGCAAACGCCAGCCGGGCCCCGTCGAGGATCTGCCGCCGGGTCGCCGCCAGCCGTTCCGGACTCACCCGCGGCATGGCGCCCTCCCGGAGCCAACGTTAGCAAACCGTACGTCCGTTTTGCAAGAGGCCGCGTTGACTCAGCTAAAAGGTCCGCGTAGCCGGGTTCGTTGCCTCACGTAAGAAGGTCCGGCTAGCGGCGTGTCGGTGCTGGCCGCTGGGGGTTTGCCGGTCGGCTTGCGGGATGGAGCTGACGTTGGCGAACCGGAAGG
>DATLTS010000013.1 GCA_035533475.1 Mycobacteriales bacterium
CCTTCCGGTTCGCCAACGTCAGCTCCATCCCGCAAGCCGACCGGCAAACCCCCAGCGGCCAGCACCGACACGCCGCTAGCCGGACCTTCTTACGTGAGGCAACGAACCCGGCTACGCGGACCTTTTAGCTGAGTCAACGCGCTTGCTGGTGTTTGCCGTCCTCGTCGGCTACCCTGGCCGCATGCCTTCGCCCGCACGCTCGGTCCTCCTCGTGGCCCGGCTGCACGTCGACCTGCGGCGAGTGGCGAGCGCGGTCTGTCGCGGCTGACGGTCGACCCCGGTCCGCTGCCGTCAACCGCTGCGTCCCTTCCGGGGTGACGCCGGAAGGCCACCAAGATGTCTGCACCACCCGGCTACGCCGATGTCGCCCACCGCGCGGCGATCGATCTCGAGGGCGCCGAACCGCAGGAAATCCTCGCCTGGGCACTCGATGCGTTCCACCCGCGATTCGCGCTGACGACGTCGCTCGGCGACGCCGTGCTCATCGACATGGTCTCAACCCTGCGCGCGGCCATCCCGGTCCTGTTCCTCGACACCGGGTACCACTTCGCCGAGACGATGGGGATGCGGGCTGCGGTGGCCGCCCGCTATCCGAGCCGCCTGCTCACGATCACGCCTCGGCTCACCCGGGACGAGCAGGACGTGCTCTACGGACCGCGACTGCACGACCGCGACCCGGACCTGTGCTGCCGGCTGCGTAAGGTCGTCCCGCTCGACGAGACGCTGTCGCAATATGTCGCCTGGGCCTCCGGGATCCGCCGCGACGAGTCGGAGGCCCGTCGCGCGGTGAAGGTCGTCGACTGGGATGCCCAGCGCGACATGGTCAAGGTAAACCCGCTGGCCGCCTGGTCCCAGGAGGACGTGGACCGCTACATCGCCGAACGAGGCGTGCTGGTCAACCCGCTGGTCGACGCCGGCTATCCCTCGATCGGCTGCGCCCCCTGCACCCAGGCGGTTGCCGTCGGCGAGGACGCGCGGGCCGGCCGGTGGGCGGGCCGGCCCAAGGTCGAGTGCGGGCTGCACGCGTGACCCGGTTCGACCTGCGGGTCGATCTCACCGGACGCCGGGTCGTCGTCGTCGGCGGCGGCCGAAGGGCCGCCCCGGTCGTGCGGGACCTGGTCCTGGCCGGGGCGCACGTGCACGTGATCGCACCCGAGGTCATCGACGAGATCAGCCGCGAGACCGTCGCCCTGCACCTTCGCCGGTACGCACCGGGGGACCTGTGCGGCGCGTGGCTCGCCGCGGCGGTGACCGGCGAGCCCACCGTCGACGCCGCCGTCGAGGCGGAGGCGGCGACGGCCCGGGTGTGGTGCCTGCCGGCCCCCCGGACGCCGATACCGGGTGATGGGTTCGTGGCGCTCGTCGGGGCCGGACCGGGCGACCCCGGGCTGATCACGGTGCGCGGCCGCGAGCTGCTCGACGCGGCCGACGTCGTCGTCGTGGACCGGCTGGCCCCCGCGGAGCTGGTCAGCGGGCTGCCGGCGCGCGTCGAGGTGGTCGACGCGGGGAAGGCCCCACACCGGCACAACCTCAGCCAGGACGATCTCAACGCGCTCCTCGTCGACCGGGCCCGCCGCGGCCTGCGGGTGGTCCGGCTCAAGGGGGGCGACCCGTTCGTCTTCGGCCGCGGCGGGGAGGAGGCGCTCGCCTGCGCCCGGGCCGGGGTCCGCTTCGAGGTGGTGCCCGGGGTCACCAGTGCGGTGGCCGTCCCCGCCTACGCCGGCATCCCGGTCACCCACCGGGGAATCACCCAGGACTTCGCCGTGGTCTCCGCGCACCTCGACCCCTCGAAGCCCGGCGCGAGCGTCGACTGGGCGGCCCTGGCGGCGGGACCCGGCACGCTCGTCCTGCTGATGGCGGTGGCGGTGCTCGAGGAGGTCACCCGGGAGTTGGTCAAGCGCGGCCGCTCGGCCTACACCCCGGCGGCGGTCATCTGCTCCGGGACGACCCCCGCGGAGCGGGTCGTCACCGGGGAGCTCGGCACCATCGCCGAGCTCGCGGCGGCCGAGGCGGTCACCTCCCCGGCGGTCGTCGTCATCGGCGATGTGGTCCGGCTCCGAGACGAGATCGCCTGGCGCTGAACCGGCCGCTGGTCGTCGCCGCGCACGGCAGCGCCGACCCGGCCGGGCAGGCCACCGTCGTCGACCTGGTCCGCCTGCTCGGCGACCTGGCCGACGTGCCGGTCCGGCTCGGCTGGCTCGACCACGCCGAGCCCCGGCTCGGCCGGATCCTCGCGGAGGCCGGTGCCGCCCCGGTCGTCGTCCCGCTGCTGCTGGCCGCCGGCTACCACGCGCTCGTCGACATCCCGGCCATCGCGGCGGCCAGCCGAACGCCGGGAACCACGTTGGCGGCCGCCATCGGTGCGCACCCGGCGGTCATCGGGGCGGTCGAGAACCGGCTCGCCGAGGCTGGCGCCAGCCCCGGGGCCCCGGTGGTCCTCGCGGCGACCGGATCGACTGACCCGGCCGCCGCGGCCGACGTGAAGCGGGCCGCGGACGAGCTGGCCGCCCGCCGCGGCCGGCCGGTGACCGTCGGTTTCGCCGCCACTGGGAACCCGGACCTGGCGGCGGCGGTCCGCCGGGCGGCGGCCAGCGGAAGGCCGATCGCCGTGGCCAGCTACCTCATCGGGCCGGGCCGCTTCGCCGACCTGATCCGGGACGCCGCGGCCGGGGCCGGCGCGACCTGGGTCGCCGCCCCGCTCGGCGCCCAGCCGGGAATGGCCCGAGCTCTGCTGGACCGCTACCTCGAGGCCTGCGCGGACTAGGCCGGGCGGATCGCCCCGACGAACTGGTCCCACGGGACGGGTTCCTCGCGGACGTCGACGCCGGTGTACGGAGCGTCGATCATCATCCCGGCGCCCACATAGATGCCCTCGTGGCCGGGAGCGCTCACCGTGCCGTCCGAACCGGGCATGAACACCAGGTCCCCGGGCTGAAGATCCGACTGGGCGACGCGGGTCCCGGAGTCGTACTGCGAGACGGTGTAGTGGTCGAGGTAGACGCCGGCCTTCGCCCAGACGAACTGGGCGAGCCCGGAGCAGTCGAACGAGTCCGGGCCGGCCGCGCCCCACACGTACGGCTTGCCGAGCTCCGCGAAGGCCCAGCGGACCGCGGTCGATGCGCCGCCGGATCCACCGGTCGGCAGGGCCGGCTGCTGGGTCTGCCGGGCGAAGGCCGCGGCGGCCTGCTGCGTCGCCGCGGCCTCGGCGGCGAGCTGGGCGGCCCAAGCGGCAGCGGCCCGGGCGGCCCGCTCGGCGGCGGCCCGGGCGGCGGCGGCGGCGCGCGCGGCGGCGGCGCGGGCCTCGGCGACGAGGCGCGCCTGCTCAGCCACAAGCTGGCCGAGGATCTTCTCCTGGCGGGTCGCGGCGGCCTCGATCGCGCGCCGGTCCGCGGCCAGCGAGGTGGTCACGCTCTGCTGGACGGCGAGCGCGGACGCGGCACCGGCCTCAGCCACCCGCTCGGCCTGCCGCGCGGCGGCGAACTGCTCGAGCGCGACCTGCTGGCTCCGCGAGATCGCGTCGATCGCGGTCACCTCGGCGACGAACGTCTGCGGGCTGGCCGAGGTGATCGCGCCCAGGAAACTCTGGTTGTCCCCGCGGTAGGCGACGGCGGCGAACGCGCCCACCGACCGTTGCATCGCGACGACCCGGGACTGCGCCTGGGCGACGCCCTCGGCCGCGACAGCCACCGCCCGCTGCGCCGAATCCAGGGCGATCACGGCAGCGTCGTAGCGGGCCGACATCCCGTCCGCCTGCGCCTGAAGCGCGGACAGCTCTCGTTGCGCGCTCGCGATCCGCTGGCGGATGTCGGCCGACGCGGGCGCGGGAACGACCACGACGACCGCGAGCAGTCCGCCCGCTACGGCCGTGGTGATCGCGGTCAGCCGGACCAGGGCGCGACGCATGCGGCTAGCCACGGGCGGAGCTCTCCTCCCGGTCACCGCCTGCCGGGTTAGCTGTCGGGTTCGGGCGCGGAAGCCGCCCTACGGGACATGCCCGATTCACCCCAGGGGAACTGGTTCCCCGGCTCCCGGGACGGCGCCCGGGACTCGGCGGTACCGCCGCGCCGCCGGGCCCCGGCGGCCGGCAGGTCACGAGACGGTGACGAGAAGGTAGCGCAGCGTCGGACACGGATGCGCGAACTTCCGCCGTGTCTGGCCGGACGGTTAGCCGGCAGTCACCCTCAGCCGAACAGCGGTTGGTTCGGGGTGGGCAGCAGTTCGATCCAGGTCCGCCCCGGCTGTAGCGCGATGACCTGGCCGGTGGCGGTCGTCAAAGTCATCACCGACGCGTCCGTGGGTCGGGACCAGGTGCCGGAGATCCCCCGGCCATTGCGCAGAACCCAGACCCGCCCCGAGCCGAGCACGACGTCGAACGGGTCGACGTTGCCGGCCGCGTCGACGATGTTCGTCCCCCGGACCTGGATCGACATGATCACGATGTTCGTCGAGGAGACCTGCGCTCCGCCGACCACCCGGTCGACGGACCCGTTCTGCACCCGCAGGTATTGGTGACCGTCCCAGTTCCATCGGACGTTGGACACGCCGGAGATGTTCATCAGGGCGGTCCGCACGGACGGCCACGAGGGCGTCCTCGCCGAGTAGGTGAACACCGCCCGGGGCGGCCCGAGCTGCGGGTTGACGGCCCGCCCGGCCGCGTAGAGCAGCCTCGTCGAGGAGAAGACGTCGTGCGGCGAGATGTAGTTGCCGTTCAGCGTGTAGTAGTTCGGGTAGACGCCCCAGTCCAGCCGGGTGGCCTCGCCGTGCGCGATGGTCGGCGCGATCTCCCCGGTCGCCGCCCCGGAGTAGGAGAACAGGCTCGGCCCGTAGAGCCGGAGCAGGTCGGCGTCGACCGGGCGGGCGGAACGGATCGGGCCGATCGACGCGGCATCCCGGGACTGGAAGGTGGCGAACAGGCGGGTGAGGCCGCCCTCGACGAGGCAGTCGGCGACGATGTCGGCGTCGTTCAGGCCGGCCTGCGGGAAGGACCCGTCCACGTTGTCGATCTTCACCGAGAGCGCCGGCCGCAAGGCCGTCGCCGCATTGGTCACCGGCAGCCCGGTGAGCGGGTAGACCCGCGGAGCTCGCACCGGCTTCGGGGTCCCGGAGGTCGGCGGACTCGACGAGAGCGAGGCCGCGGCCTGCGGCCGGGCGGAGCTCGAGCAGCCGGCCGCCGCAAAACAAAGGACCGCGGTGGACACGGCCAGGGTACGAAACACGCGCATCGCAGTGATCCTCGAGAGGTCGGTGGATTCCCACGGTACGGCCCGGATCGGCGTGCCCCGAGGCTGCCACGCCGGGCCGGATCGGTGGATCAACCGGCTGTCGCCCGGTCCGGACCGTTCGGAGGATGCCCGGCGCAGCCGACGCGCCCGATACTCCAGCGATGAACTGGGGCGACCTCACCGTCACTCACCGCCCCGAGGCCGGGACCAGCGTCGTGCGGTGCGGCATCTGCGAACTCACCGTCACGGTCGACGAGAACGAGGACGCGGACGCGGTCCTCCATTTCCTCGACCTTCACGAGCACCTCCGCCCCACCGCCTCGTGACAGTGGAACTCAGCCGACGCCCACCCCCATCCGGATCAGCGGCGAGCGCGCCGGATCCAGCCAGCGCAGCACGTCGAGCAGCTCGCCGGTCGGCAGCGCCACGCAGCCCGCGGTCGAGTCGCCGGACTGGACGTGCAGGAAGATCGCGCTGCCCAGGCCGGGGGTGCGCGCGGTGTTGTAGGCGATGACCGCGCCGTAGTCGTAGGCCGGGACCTGGTCCATCGGCTCCGGGCGGGTTCCGGGGTCGGCACGTGAGGTGTCGACCCACTCGTTATAGAGCGGACTGCGGGGATCGTCGTCCCACACGTCTTTGCTCGTCGCCGCCCGGTAGGCGAAGCGCACCCCGGGATTGGCGTCCACCCCGAAGAGGAACCCGAATCCGTAGGTGCCGGACGGGGTCCGGCCGTCGCCCTCGCGCTTCTCCCCGGCGGGGGCGAACCCGTTGTAGCCGATCCGGGCGGTCCACGGCCCGAACACCGGCTGCCACCCACCGCCCACCCGCTGGTAGGCGGTGAAGGTCGCGCCGGTCACCCCGTAGGACGCGGCGCTGACCACCAGCAGCTGCTGGCCGTGCTGGGCCACGGGCGGGGTGGTCGCGCGGGCGGTCGGGGAAGGGGCCAGCTGGGTCGGCTCCGGTTTGGGCTTGGGTTTCGGCTTCGGCTTGGGTTTGGGCTTGAGTTTCGCCGGCACCGCCGGCCGGGGCGAAACCGTGGGAACCGACGCTGAGGGCGCGGCGACCCGGGGCGCCGCCGCGCATCCGGTGGCCACCACGGCTGCCACCAGGCCGGCCGCGACGGCGCGCACGCGCATCTGTGGACACCTCCAGCCGACTGCCCCAGGAACACCGTAACGTCGCCGGGGTGAGGCGCCGGGAGTTGCAGGTGACGGTGAGCGACCGCACGGTCCCGCTCGCTCTGACCCCGTCGTCCGCGCGGGAGTTCGGCACCTGCGGCCTGCGCTTCTACTTCGGCGCCGTCGCCGGGTGGCGGGCGCCGGCGACCCCGGCGGCCCGGCTGGGCACCGCGGTCCACGAAACGCTGGCCGGGCTGTTCCGGCTGCCGCCCGCGGCGCGGACGAGGCCCGCGGCGGCACAACTCCTCCCGGCGGGGATGGACCAACCGGCGCGGGCGGCCGCCGAGGATCTGATCGACGGGCTGTTCCGCCTCGAGGATCCGGCCCAGGTCACGGTGCACCCGGACGACGTCGAGTTGGCGGTGGCCGGGGAACTCGGCGGGGCGCCGGTCCGCGGCCGGATCGACCGGGTCAGCGACGCCGGCGTCTGCCGGATCACCGACTACAAGACGGGGGCGGCACCGGCACCGGCGCACGTGGAAGCCGCCCTGTCCGGGGTCTACGCCTACGCGGCGCTGCTCACCGGCTACGACCGGCCGCCCGACGAAGTGGAGCTGCTGTACCTCGCGACCTCGAGCCGGGTGTCCCGCCCCGTGCTTCGCCCCCATCTCGCCGACCACGCGCATCGACTCGGGCAGGTGTGGGGGGAGGCGCTGGTTGCAGCGGAAAAACAGTCGTGGACGGCGCGGACCTCGCCGCTGTGCGCCGGCTGCGCGTTCCGCCCGGCCTGCCCCGCGGTGACCCGGGGGGCGCCGGTGCCGGGGAGCGCCGGCGCGGACGCGGCCCTGATCGCGGGCGGGCTGTCCCGGCCGGAACCAGTCCCGGCGTGACGGCGCCGGTCGGGTTGGCGTTCCGGGGGAACCCGGACGATCTGCGGGTGACGGCGACGGGCGTCGGGCACCAGGCGCGGGGGTGTCCGGCCCGCCTCTGGGCAGACAGCCGACCGGGGATCCGGCCCGACCTGACGGACTGGTGGTGGCGCCGGGAGCCGTGGCCGTTCCTCCTCGGCCGGGTGGCCGACGCGGTGACCGTCGCGGATCGCACCGGCGAGCCGCCCGACGTGGACCTGGCCGGGCTGCACCCGGGCGTGGCCGCGTTCGTCCGGCACGCGGTCGACTCCTACCTCGAGGCCTCGGCCGGGCGGCGGACCGAACTCGGCGTGGACCTGGCGCCGGCCGACGACCGGGTGATCGACACTCCGGGGCGGGAACTGCGGGGGTGGGCGTTGGGCTACGACAGCCCCGACCGTTCGGTGCGGGAAGTGCGCCGGCTGCGGTTGCGCAGCGTGGCGGAGTCCGCGGGGGGGCGTCCGGACGCGGCGGACGACCTGGCCTGGGCGGCGGTCGCGGCGAAGCTCGCGGTGGACGGCCGGCGGACCGGCGGGGCCGGCCCCGATCCGGAGCCGGCCCGGGTGCTCATCGTCGAGATCGGGCTGGCCGACGGGTCGAGCCGCGTGGTCTTCGACGGGGACTCCGCCGCGGCCCGGCGCAGCTACGACAACCTCGCCCGTCCGCGGATCACCGCCGCCATGTCGGATGTGCGATTCCGGCCGGGCCGGGACTGCGCCGGCTGCCGTTGGGTCGCGGCGTGCCCGGCGCTCCCCCGCGTGCGCGGCCTGCTCGGGCTGCCCGGGCACGGGGTCATGACCAGGTCGGTCTCGGCCTCGGACCTCGACCAGTACGCCCGCTGCCCCGCCCGGTACTTCCTGTCCCGGGTGGCTCACCTGCCAGCGGAACCGGTCGAGCTGGCCGGCCCGGCCCGGGGGCTCGCAGCGCATCAGTGGCTGGCCGCGCAGCACAGCCGACCGGGCGCGGCGGCCTGCACGCCGGCTGAGCTTCCGGACGACCGGCTCGACCTCGCCATCCTCGAGGCTCGGCCGTACCTCGAGAACCACATCGGGCAGTGCCCACTCGGCTTCGACGGGCTCGAGTCGGTGGTCGCCGAACCGCCGATCTACGTCTACGACCCGGACGCCGACGTCGTCGTGGCAGCCAGCCCCGACCTGACGTTCACCACCGGCAACGGGCCGGTCTGGCGGGAGACGAAGACGACGGCGGCCGCGCCGCCGATCGACGAGCGCGATGCGCTCGACGCCTACCCGGCGGTGGCGCTGGACATCGTGCTGCTCGCCGAGACCAGTCGCGGGATCGGGGGCGAGCCGGTGGGGCTCGTCGAACTGGAGATCCTCACCCCCCAATCCGGGGTGGTTCACGTGTACGACGTGGCCGACCCGGTCACCCTCGCCGTGGCCCGCCGCCAGGTCGGCGAGGCCGCGTACGCGTGGCACACCGACCTCGAGTTCACCGCCCGGCCCGGCAGCGGCTGCCCGCACTGCCCGGTTCGCCGCTGGTGCCCGCACGGGACCGTTTAGCCTCGAGGCATGCCCCCGGCCCGGATCCTCGCGCTGGCGGTGGCCGCCGTCGCGGTCGCCGGGTGCGCCCGGGCCGGCATCGTGCCGGCCCCGCCGCGGTCGCCGGCGGCGCTGCGCACCGTGCCGCCGACCCCGTCGCAGACGCCGTCGGCCACCCGGACCGCCTCCGCTCCCCGCCCGGCCGCCACCTTCGCTGCGTTCACGTCCACCGTGTCCGGACCGCTGAGCGCCGCCGACGTCCCGCACAGCTGGCGGCCAGGCTGCCCGCTGGCCCCGAGCGCGCTGCGCCGGATCGACCTGCGCTACGTCGGATTCGACGGGCGCAGCCACCGGGGCGCGATCATCGTCAACGCCGCGGTCGTCCCGGCCGTGATCGACGTCTTCAGCCGGCTGTACGCCGACCGGTTCCCGATCCACCGGCTGATCCCGATCGACGCCTACAACGGCAGCGACCCGGCCTCGATGGCTGCGGACAACACGTCGGGATTCAACTGCCGTCACGCCGTCGCGCCCGGGCCGCCACAGTGGTCGGCTCACGCCTACGGCGAGGCGATCGACGTCGACACCGTGGAGAACCCCTACGTCGAGCCGGGCCAGCCCATCCAGCCCCCGGCCGGGGCGGCCTACGTCGACCGTGCCGACCGGCGGCCGGGGATGGCCTACTACGGCGGGGCCCTAGTCGAGGCCTTCGCCGCAGTCGGCTGGCAGTGGGGCGGGCGCTGGTCGGCACCGGACTACCAGCACTTCTCCGCCACCGGCGGCTAGGTGTCCAGCCCAGGCCCGGGCTCGGTACCCAGCTGGGGCCCGGTTCCGGACGACGCGGGCGACGTGGTCGCGATCGGCGGGGATCTGTCGGTGCCGACCCTGCTGGCGGCGTACCGGGGTGGCTGCTTCCCTTGGCCGGTCGGCGGGCTCGGCGCGACGCTGCTCCTGCGGGCGCGTCACCTGGGCGGGTTGCGGGACGGCCGGATCCGGAACCGAGGCCATCCTGGTTGGGCGCTGCCCTGGTTCAGCCCGGCGCTTCGGGCGGTGCTGCTGCCCGGGGAGATGCACGTGCAGCGCTCGTTGCGGACCCGGTTGCTGAGCTCCGGGTGGCGGACCACGCTCGACCGCGACTTCCCCGCGGTTCTCGCCGGCTGCGCTGACCGGCCCGGGGCGTGGATAACCCCCGCGATGGCCGGGGCCTACACCGAACTGCACCGCGCCGGCGCGGCGCACAGCGTCGAAGTGTGGTCGGCCGACGGCGACCTGGTCGGCGGCCTCTACGGGGTGAGCGTCGGGCGGGTGTTCAGTGGTGAGTCGATGTTCCATCGAGCCAGCGACGCTTCGAAGGCCGCCTTGCTGGATCTGGCCGACCGGTTCCTCGGGGCCGGCGGAGTGCTCATCGACTGCCAGTCCCCGACCGAGCATCTGTCGAGGGTCGGCCAGCGCCTGGTGCCGAGATCAGCCTTCCTCGGGCTGCTCGCTGCCGTCCGGGACGACCCGATCGTCCTCGGCGATCTCGAGCTTCCGGTGGCCCGGCTGGCCGTCCGCTAGCGCCCCGCCCCTCTGGGCCACCCCTCTCGCCGCCCCTCCCGGGCCGCCCCCCGCGCCCCTTCCGCGCCCCTTCCGCGCGAGTGTGCAATTTCCGACGGATTTCGGCCGGATCCACGCATGGGCGCTGTCGGAAATTGCACACTCGGTGTTGATCTTGCCCGGGAGCGGGCCGAATGGTCAGGCGGCCCCACGATCCGCGATGGTCGCCTTGATCACCGCGATCATCCGGTCCGGGTGGCGGACCACGTCGTCCCAGGTGAACCGGAGAATGGGCAGCCGAGCATCCGACGAGACGAGCGCGTTGAACCGGCGCACGTCCCGTTGATGCTCATCGATGCCGCCGTGGTAGCGCACGCCCTCGATCTCGACGCCCACGCCGTCGACCACGAAGTCCACCCGATAACGCAAGCCGCCAACCGTCAGCTGCACCTGGGAACGAGGGTGGAGGCCGGCCTGGCGCATCCGGAGCCTGGCCAACGACTCCAAGGGAGACTCCGCCGCCGGGTCGGCGAGGGCGAACGATCGCCAGGCCCGGCTAACGCCGCGCCGGCCGGCGAGGCGCTCGAGCTCCCGCGCGACCTCATTGAGCGGGACTTGCCGCCGGGCCGCGGCCGAGTCCAGGGTCACGACGGACTCGACGACCGAGCCGTACCGGAGCAAGTCGACGACCGTGCGCAGGGGTCGGGTAACCGGGGCACCCCACCTGGCCACGATGTCTTCCTCCGCCACCCGGTCGCGATAAACCCGCGCGCCGAGGCACCTGGCCGCGGAGCCCACGGTGATGAACTCGAGCCGGGGCCGCCAGTCGGACAGCCCGAGCAGGTGAGCCGCCGAGCTGCGGCACGCGATCAGATCCGGCCGCACGAGCAGCCGGGCCCGGATCTCGGCTGCGAACGTCGCTTCGACCCCGGGGGCCAGATAGGCACCCACGACCAACCTGGACCAGCCAGCGGAGCGGAGGGAGCGCGCTGCCCGTCCGGCCGGGCAGCCAAGCGCCACGGCCTGCGTCAGCGCGATCAGGCCCCCCTGCCGGTCGGCCAGGTCCGCAAGTTGAGCGTCCACGGCGGTCGAGGATGGCGCATCGGAGGCGCACCGAGGGGGCGCGGCCGCAAATTGTGGATAGCCGGCCGACGGCTCAGGCGAGTAGCTGACCGATCTGGGCGGCCGGCCGACGGTGGCCGAGCCGGCGGACGACGAGCCGGGCCAGCCGGACGACCTCGTCGTGGCCGCCCGACCCGGTCAACCGGACGCACACAACGGCCCCCCCGCCGGGCAGGAGCACGGTCACCTCCTCGCCGCTCGGATCCAGCGCGGCGAGGCTCCCGAGCCCAGCAACCGCCAGCATGCCGGGGGCGAGCGGCGGGGTCAGCTCGGCCCGGGCCGCGTCAACGTCGACCGGGTCGGTGCTGACCAGGACACTGAGATCAGCCGCGCCGGTAACGAGGTACCACGTGCAGGTCGGCGGCTGGTTGTCGCCGCCAACCGCCGGCGGGGCGACCTGGTCGCCGAGTGCGATCGCGGCCTCGGTCAAGGTCAGCAGTCCGCAGGCGTTCGAAACGGCGACACCGGCCGTGGGGTACGGCAACGGCAGGCCGTACACGTCGGTTTGGACGTTCGACGCGCACCCGACCAGCGCAGCCAGCGTCCCAAAGCACGCCGCGAGCCGTCGCACCCGCTCATGATGCGCCCACCAACCCAGAGTCGGCCACACTCGGCCCGTGCTGCTCGCCGACCTCGCCGCGACCTCGGCCGTCGTGGCTGCGACCCGCTCCCGATCGGCCAAGATCGAAGCGCTGTCCGATTGCCTGGGCCGGGCCGGCCAGGTGGCCATCGTGGTCAGCTACCTGTCCAGTGAACCGTTATCGTCGGCGCCGGCGTTGCCCTCGCGGTCGAACGGGACGGCCTGCCTGGACGGTCCGTCTGGTATTCCAGCCCGCTGAGGAGCTCACCACAGGCGGCGCTCTCGACGTCCTGGCGGCGGCCGGCCTCGACGTCGTACGCTGCCTGGTGGCGCCGCACTGCGATCCTCGGCTCGACGCAGGTCGCATCGGGCTACGCACCGGCCCGATCACGGCCGCGTCCGACCTGCTGGAGATCCGGCTGTCGGGGCCGGGTGGGCACACCGCCCGCCCGCAGTTGACCGCCGGCACGCTGGCCAGGATCGCGGCCGGCCATGCTCCCAACGCCATCCCCGCGAGTGGCCGTCTGCGCGGCACGGTCCGGATGCTCTACCCGACTATTCGGGAGGGCGCGGGACACCTGGTCGGTCAGGTTGCGGAGGCCTCTGCGGCCACCAGTGGCGCGATCGTCGAGGTGGACTACCGGCACGGCGTGCCGCCGGTCGTGAACGACCCGAGGGTGGTCGAATTCATCCGGGCCGGCGTTCACTCCACACTGGGTACCGAGGCTGCCGTACCGGAAGAAGTCAGCATGGGCGGTGAGGATTTCGCCTGGTACCAGCGGACAGTGCCCGGGGCGATGGCCCGGCTCGGGGTCCGACGTCCGGGCGGTGCGGACGTCGATCTGCACCGGGGAAGCTTCGCCGTCGACGATCGCCTGATGGTCGGCACGGCACGGGCCGCCCTCGCCGGATCGGCCTGACCGTGAGCGCGAACCCCGTGGACCCCGAGTACCTGCTCACGTTGTCCTGTCCGGATCAGCGGGGGATCGTGCACGCGGTAACCGGATTCCTGGCCGCGCATGCCTGCAACATTCTCGACTCGCAGCAGTACGGAGACCGCCAGACCGGACGGTTCTTCCTCCGTATCCACGTCGCCGCCGAAGCACCGCACGAGCCGTCGGACGCCCTGCGAGCAGCGTTCGCGAACCTGGCATCCGACTTCCAGATGGCGTGGGACCTGCACGATCCCGCCAACCGCGACCGGGTGCTGATCCTGGTGTCCCGGGAAGGGCACTGCCTCAACGACCTGCTTTTCCGGGCCCGGAGCGGAACACTTCGGGCAGACGTCGTAGCAGTGGTGTCGAACCATGAGGATTTCAGGTCGCTCAGCACGTCCTACGACGTCCCCTTCCACCACATCCCGGTCACCACGTCGACGAAACCTGACGCA
Organism: Mycobacteriales bacterium; assembly: GCA_035533475.1. NCBI lineage: Bacteria > Bacillati > Actinomycetota > Actinomycetes > Mycobacteriales > Mycobacteriales bacterium. The sequence goes on from DATLTS010000013.1 coordinate 13,379, forward strand.
GAGCTCGAGCTACGTCGTCTCCTCGACGAATATGCGGTCGACCTCAGCGTGCTCGCCCGCTATATGCAGGTCCTATCGCCCGAGCTCGCCGGCCATCTCACCGGCCGGGCGATCAACATCCACCACGGACTGCTGCCGAGTTTCCGCGGGCCCCGGCCCTATCACCAGGCTCACGAACGCGGCGTCAAGCTGATCGGCGCAACCGCGCACTACGTGACGGCGGGACTGGACGAAGGTCCGATCATCGAGCAAGAGGTCTCCCGCATCGATCACGCGCTCGAACCGGAGGAACTGGTGGCCGTCGGGCGCGACCTCGAGTGTGTGGCGCTCGCCCGGGCGGTGCGCTGGCATCTGGAGCGTCGGGTCCTGCTCAATGGGGTGCGCACCGTCGTGTTCCGCTGAGTTCCGTGACGCCCGTCAGTGGTCCGGCCGGCCGGTAGCCGGCAGGCCCAGTTGTCGGCGAATCTCCGCCTGCACGGTCGACTTGTCCGGCCGGGCGTCGACCGTGACCACGTATTCCTTGCGGCGGAACAGCTCCAGCACGGGATCGGTCTTGCCGTGGTAGTCCCGCAACCGGGAGGCGAGCGCCTCCGGAGTGTCGTCCTCGCGGCGGACCAGCTTGCCACCGCAGACATCGCACTTGCCCTCATGCTTGGGCCGGTGGGCGATCAGGTTGTAGTCGAGACCGCACTGGGAGCACAGTCGCCGGGCGAGCACCCGGCGTCGCACCTCGTCGTCGGGAAGGTCGAGGTGGATCACGCCGTCGAGGTCGTAACTTTCCAGGAAGAACTCGGCCTGCCGGCGGTTGCGCGGAAACCCATCGACGATGAACCCGTAGTTCCAGTCGTGGTTGGCGAGGGCTTCGCGGACGACGGATTCGACCATGTCGTCATCGACGAGTTCACCGGCGGCCATGATCCGGCGCACCTGGGCGCCCAGCTTCGTGTGGTTCTGCACGTTCCAGCGGAAGATGTCGCCGACGCTGATCTGGGTGAGGTCGAGATCTCGGGCAAGCATGGCGCCCTGGGTCCCCTTGCCGCTGCCCTGGACCCCCATGATCACGTACTTGCGCATGCCTGAACGTTGGCACACCTGGCGCCGGCCTAGCCAGCCGGCAGCCAATCAGCCCGGATCCGGGCCGGTCGCGACCGGGCGTTGCGGGTCGGCAATCCACTCGCTCCACGACCCCGGATACAGGGCGGCCCGGATGCCGGCCAATCGCAACGCAAGAACCTGGTGCGCGGCGACGATCCCGGAACCGCAGTACACCCCTACCGCGGATCCTGGGTTGATCCCGCGCTCAGCGAAGCGAGTCCGGAGCGCGCCGGCGTCGAGAAATCTTCCGTCAGGACCAACATTGCCGACGGCCGGGACAGACCGCGCGCCCGGGATGTGTCCAGCGACCGGGTCGATCGGCTCCGTGTCTCCACGATAGCGCTCGGGAGCACGGGCATCGAGGAGCAGACCGCCGTGGGCCATTCGCGCGGCACCGTCGGCGTCGAGGAGATCCAGCGAGCCCGGCCGTGGCCGAAAGTCCCCCGGCACCGGGTCGGGCTCTACGGTGTCGAGCCGACCACCCTGCTCGACCCAAGCGGCGAAACCGCCGTCGAGGACGACGACGTCCGGGTGACCGAAGTAGGTGAGCAGCCACCAGCACCGAGCAGCGCTTGTCCCGCCCCGCTCGTCATAGCAGACGACCCGCCGGCCTGCGCCGACACCGGCCCGGCGCATCGCCGCCCCGAACCGGTCGACCCCCGGCAACGGGTGGCGGCCCCGTAGGCCTGGCGGATCAGCGAGATCCGTGTCGAGGTCGACGAAGACGGCACCGGGCAGATGCCCGGCCTCGTAGTCACGCCTCGTCGGCGGCCCGGTCAGCCGCCAGCGCACGTCCAGCAGAGCTAGTGGCCGCCCCGCGTCGAGCAGCTCACGCAGGTCTCGGGGGTCGAGGAGCACGCGCTCCATTCTGCCCTGTCCTGGCTCTCCACCCGCGGGTTGCTCGAGAAGTGAGGAAGCGGTGCCTCGTTAAAGGGAAGGAAGGTCAAAGACCGTATGTCTCCAACAGGCGCAGCCACAGCTCGCCGATGGTCGGGTAGGACGGAACCGCGTGCCAGAGCCGGTCGATGGGTACCTCGCCGACGACCGCGATGGTGCCAGCGTGGATCATCTCTCCGACGGCCGGGCCGGCTAGCGTCATACCGACGATGACCCGACGGTCTTCGTCGACGACGATCCGCGCGTGCCCCTGGTAACCGTCGGCGTAGAGGCTTGCGCCGGCGACGTTACCGATGTCGTAATCGACGGTGCGGACGCGAATGCCCGCGTCGCGTGCCTCCTGCTCGGTACGACCTACAGCGGCGACCTCGGGAGTGGTGAACACGACCTGCGGAACAGCCGCGTGATCGGCGGTCGCGGCGAACGGCGTCCATGGACCGGGCTGGACGTTCTCGCCCCGGGCCCGGGCGGCAATGACATCACCGCAGACCCGGGCCTGGTACTTGCCCATGTGCGTGAGAAGTGCGCGGTGGTTGACATCTCCTGCCGCGTAAAGCCAACCGCCGTCGATCGATGCGACCTGGAGTGTGTCGTCAACGTCGAGCCAGTCACCGGGCGTCAGCCCGACACTTTCGAGGCCGATGTCGGAGGTAGCCGGAGAACGACCGACCGCCACCAGGACCTCGTCGGCTTCGAGGATCGACCCGTCGTCGAGGCTGAGAACAACCGGAGCGTCCGGACCGGCCCGGTGAACTTCGACGGCACTGCGGCCGAGTCGGACGTCGACACCCGCACTCGTCATTCCCGATACGGCGAGCTCCCCCGCGAAGGCCTCGACTCGAGGCAACACGCGCGACTCCCGGACCAGGAGCGTGACCTTCGAGCCGAGACCGGCCCATGCTGTCGCCATCTCGCAGCCGACTACGCCACCACCGAGGACAGCCAGGCGACCGGGCACCGTGCGCGCGCTAGTCGCTTCTCGGCTCGTCCAGGGCCGCACCTCCGCCAGACCGGGTATGGGCGGTATCACGGCCTTGGTGCCGGTGGCCACGACCACCGCGTGCCTGGCGGTGAGGAGCATGGTGGTGTCCGGACCGTCGACGACGACGGTTCGCTCACCGGCCAAACGGCCATGACCACGGCACAGGTCTATGTGCGCACCCGCCAACCATTGCACCTGGCTGTCGTCCGCCCAGTTGTGCGTGAAGGAGTTGCGCCGCTCGAGAACCGCCGCGGCATCAACCTTTCCGGTGACGGCCTGGCGGGAGCCTTCGACGTGGGCAGCCTCGGCCAGCGCCGCTATGGGCCGCAGCAGAGCCTTGCTGGGCATACAGGCCCAGTAGGAGCACTCGCCACCGACCAACTCGGCCTCGACAATGACAGCGGTGAGGCCACCGCGCACCACCCGATCCGCGACGTTCTCCCCGGTGGGTCCACCACCGATGACAATGACGTCGTGTTCGGCACTATTCTGCGTGTCGGTTTGGGTCACGCCTGGTCCTCCGCGGATCGTCGCAGGGTGTCGTGGAGCGCCTCGGGGGTGAGCACGCCCAGGTAGGAGCGGCCGTCGAGTACGGCCATCCAGCCGGTGTCGTGTGCGAGCAGTGTTGCCAGGACTATGCGTAGGGTCACGTCCCGCTTAACACTCGACTCGACCGGTCGGGGGCGGGCGGCGTTCGGGGGCAACCAGCCCAAGAGGTCGCCGCGTTCATCGACGATGACTGCGTACCCGCCGCCAACCGAGGCGCTCGGCGATGGCGTGAGCTCCATCGAATCGTCGGCTGTGACGGTCGGGGGATGGTGAAGACGGCCCGGATCGATAGGGGTCGCGGCGAGCCGGGTGAGGGACCGGTCCGAGCCGTGCGTCACGAAAAGGCTCGTCTTCCCGAGATCTCGGTGCAGCTGGAGGAACTCGGTCTGACGCTTGCTCACCGCCGCGAGCCGGACGGCAACGGAAGCGCTAGCGTCCACGCGTGGTCCTCCTCAGCGCTGGCATCCCGGGAGGATGTCTGGAAGCGAACAGTGGGAGCTGCGCGGCGTACTTCAATGGGCGAGCCAACATCCTCTACACCTTCCCGTCACTGGCGCTGTTCGCGCCACTCGTCCCCGTAGCCTGACTGAATTCGTTGGTCCTGCATACGGCCGCTACCGCACCTCGGTCATCGACGTAGCCTCGGACGAGGTGCTCGAGCCGCAGTTGGAGAAGCGGCGGACCGACGTCTTCCCGAGCGTTCACCCCCGGGCCCTCACACCACAGATCGCGACCGTGCTCAACTCCCTGTCCGGGGTGCTCACGACCGGTGATCTCGGGATCCTCGACATGGAGGTTGAGGGCCCGGGGGCCGAGCGGCCCTGGTCCGGATCGACGCCCGGTTCGCGGCCGAGTGTCGGGTTTGTGAGCTGCGGGAGCCGCGGATTCACAGCAGGTCGCCGCCCGCCGTGTAAACCCGGATCGAATGTTCGTGCGGGCGGCAGGATCTCCGTCTCCCGCGTCGAACCGGGTACCCAAGGCACCGATCCCATGCTTGGAGACCTTCATGCCCACGCGCCGCGCCGTCATCGCCGGTTTCTCCACCACAGCTCTCATCCTCGGCGCCGCCGTAGCCCTCCCGGCACTGGCGACTTCGCGCCCCGTACAGACGACGTTCAGCCGACCGATGATCCTGGCCGGCGGCGGGGCCGAGCCCTCGATCCGGGTCCCCACCGACCACAAGGTCACGGCCTACATCTCGGCGCCGACGGGTCTGGGATCGAACTTCTGGGTCGTTACGACGAAGCACAACCGGGACGGCTCGATCACCTACCAGCAGAGCCCCGTTCAGCAGCCGGACCTCGGGACGGGCGGCGGTGACTCGGACATCTCGGTCGGCAACAAGCCGAGCGAGACCACCGGCTGCGACCCGATCGCGTATGTGGGTCTGCACAACATCGACCTGCTGGACAACTTCACCGTCGCGACCTCGAGCAACTGCGGGAAGACGTTCAGCCTGGCCAACCCGTACGCAACCCAGAACACGCTCACCGACCGGCAGTGGATGACCTTCGATGGGTCCAAGACCAACTTCCTGATCTACCACAAGGTCGATACCGGGCAGATTGTGGTGTCGGAGAGCCCGGATGGCGGTCAGCACTATGTCTCGCTCGGCGCGAGCGGGGCGAACGGGATCATCTCCCCGCAGCTGCTCGCGCAGAGCGGAACCAACCAGCAGATCGGCAACATCGTCACGAACTACGCGGAGCCGATCGCCGGAGTCACGAACCCGCTGACCGGCGAGCAGGTTCACGCGATGTACGCCATCTTCGGGATCGCGACGAATACCGAGAATGGGCTGGCCGCGAACGCGCCAGGGTCGACCTACAACGGCATCGACACGATCTACGTTGCCCGTTCCGTCGACGGCGGACTCACCTGGACCGACAACCTGGTCTTCGCCGCCCCGTTCGCAGCTCACCGCGAGCTCAACATGCTCTTCCCGGTCATCTCGGCTGACTCCGCCGGCCATCTCTACGCCGCGTGGGCCGACACCTTCAAGGTCCAGTACGCCGAGTCCACCGACCACGGGGCGCACTGGTCCCAGCCCTACCAGGTCAATGCCGACAACCGCGGAAGCCTCCCCAACGGCGCGGACCGCCCGGACCCGGGCAAGGCCGACGTCTTCCCCTGGATCGCGGCCGGTGCCAAGGGCATGCTCGACGTGGTCTGGTACCACGGTCAGGGTGGGTCCCCCACCTCCAACCTCGCCTACCGCGACCCCGGCGATTCCAAGACCCAATGGACCGTCGCGTTCGCACAACTCAAGAACGCCGACACGACCACGAAGGCCGGCGTGCCCAGCCCGACCGTCCTCGCGTACAGCCAGGCCATCACACCGGTCGTGCATATCGGCGACATCTGCCAGAACGGTACGTTCTGCGCGCTCGTCCCGGTTTCGGGTGCGCCGTACTCCACGGGTGACCGCTCGCTTCTCGACTTCTTCGAAGTGGCCGTCGACAACGAGGGTCGGGCCAACGTCGCGATCGCCGACAACGCTGCCGCGCCCGGTCAGCTGTTCTCCGCGTTCACCCAGCAGATCAGCGGATATTCGCTGACTACGGGTAAGCCCCTCACCCCGTTCAAGGTCGAATACCCGACATCGGTATGTGCACCGGACGCCTCCTTCAAGGGCGACGACAACGCCGACCAGGTCCTCGTGTCGACACCAGCACCGAGCCAGCCGGCGCTGGCGATCAAGCGGGGCTACGTAACCTGGAACGCCGCGGCGAAGACCGTCACCTTCCACGCCGTAATGCAGAACCTCAGTCAGTACCCCCCAGCCGGGGCGACCGGCGCTGCCTACGACTACGCATTCGGGATAAACGGCAAGGCCTACGACATGTTCGGCAACCATGACCTCACCGGCGACAGCGCCGACATCGAGCAGCCGATCCGCACGCAGGTATCCAAGGACGTGAAGTTCGCTTACAACACGAAGACCAACGAGGTGACGTTCACGCTGCCCGCGGACGCGCTCGCAAAGATCAGCTCGCCCACCGTGCGGGGACCGGTGATCGGACCCGGGATAAAGATCACCGGACTGAGCATCACCTCACGCCGGTCGGAGGGCGCCGTCCTCGTCCCGAACGCCGACTCCGCCAACGGCTTGTGCCCGTTCGTGGTGCCCACGCATGGCTCGATCAGCTCGTTCACCGTTCCCCCGGCTGGTGGCAACGGTGACCCGTGGCTGCTTCCGGCACCCCCGGCGGTCGGAGCCAGCCTGAGTGCGTACCTCCGGAGCCTGCTGCCGGATTCCGTACTCGCGTTGCTGCTGGGGCTGCTGGCCGCGACTGTCACGAACCGCCGCCAGCGGTTCGGGCTAGTCGCGGCCTGACGGATGCGCGTACCCACTGGGCTCGCCGCCCGGTTCTCCGGGCTGCGTGGAAGACGACTGCGGACCGTGCCAGTCCTGCTGAGTGGACTACTGGTCGCGCTAGCGATCTTCTTCTGGGCCAGCGTGTTCCTGCTCGCTCCGGTCGGCGGCTCGCGAGGAGTGGCGCTGAGCGACATCCTGACCGCGGCCGGTGAGAAGCAGGTCGTCAGCTCGACCCTCTACGACGTGGACAATCGCGTCGAGATTCGCACGCTCGGCGGCCAAACGCTGTTCGCCGCCTACCCGCACTCGGCAGCGGTCACCGGGGACTTGATCAGCACCCTGGCCAGGTCCGGACCGGTCCGGGTCGACGCGCAGACCGGCAAGGCCACGTTGCTGTTCGTCCGCGACTACTTGTTACCGGTCTTCGTGCTCGCCGCCTTGTTCGGCTTGGTGCTCACCGCCGGCCGTGGAGAGGGAGGGGCGCGGGAATACACACAGTTCTCGCGGGTCCGGTCCGGGGCCAAGCTCAAGACCCGGCACGACCGGGCCGCCTTCTCCGCGATCGGCTTCGCCAGCGTCGCCGGCTGCGGTTACGCCGTCACGGAGCTCGCCGAGATCGTCGACTACCTCCGCGACAGCTCACGGTTCGTCGAACTGGGCGCCGTGCCCCCGAAGGGAGTGCTCCTCGTCGGGCCACCGGGGACCGGCAAGACACTGCTCGCCCGAGCGGTCGCCGGCCAAGCGGACGTACCCTTCTTCTCGATTTCCGGATCGGAGTTCGTCGAGTCCCTCGTGGGTGTGGGCGCCGCTCGGGTCCGTGATCTGTTCCGACAGGTCCGGGCTCAGGCGCCGGCCATCCTGTTCGTAGACGAGCTGGATGCGGCAGGGCGCAAGCGCGGGGCCGGTGTCGGTGGCGGCAACGACGAGCGGGAGCAAACCCTCAACCAGATGCTCGTCGAGATGGACGGCTTCTCCCCGAGCAGCGGCGTCGTCGTCATCGGCGCCACGAACCGGCCGGACATCCTCGACCCCGCGCTGCTGCGCCCGGGGCGCTTCGACCGGATCGTCACCGTCGACAAGCCCGACGTCGCGGGCCGGTTCGAACTGCTGCGGCTCTACGCGACAGGCCGACCGACCGCGGGCAACGTCGACCTCGACGCCCTAGCCCGGCGTACCGTGGGACTCACCGGCGCCGACATCGCCAATCTCTGGCGCGAGGCCGCTCTGCTCGCAGTGCGCGCCCAGGCCACCGCAATCACCCAGGAGCATCTCGACGAAGCCGTGTTGCGGGTGGTTGTGGGTCCGAGCCGTCCTATTGAAGCGCTCTCCACCGAGGAGCGGCGGATCGTGGCCGTACACGAGGCCGGGCACGCGGTGAGCGCCGCCGCATTGGGGCTGGTCGCCGGGCTCGACCGGGTGTCCGTCGCCCGGCGTGGGGTGGGCCTCGGTCACGTGATCCTCACCGGTGAGGACCGCCTACTCCTGCGGCAGAGCGATCTGCTGGCCCGGATGGCTGCGAGCCTCGGCGGGCGAGCCGCGGAGCAGATCGTGCTGGGCGAGACGAGCACCGGCTGTGAGGCGGACATCGAACGGGCCACCGAGATTGCGAGTGAGATGGCCGGGCGTTACGGGATGAGCGAGGGGGTTGGCCCGGTGCGCATCCACGTCAAGGACCACGAAGTCTTCCTCGGCCGCGATCTGGGCGAACTCGCTCAGGTGAGCCCGGAGACCCTGGGCCGGCTGGACGCGGAAATCCGTCGTCTAGTCGAGTCGGCGGACGACCGGGCCCGCTCGGTGGTCGCGGCCAATCTGGCCGTGCTTCTCGAGCTCGCCGGGCGGCTCGAGGACGCGGATACCGTCGCCGGCCCGGAACTCGCCGGATTGCTCTCGAGGGTCGCCGCGGGAACCGCCGCCACGCCAGCGCGGACACCGGCCGGGATCGCCACACCGGCGAACGGTCGGCGGCGGCGCGCGCCCGAGAGCTAGCCGCCCGTGAATCACGGGCGGCTCGTCATCGCCGGGGCCCTGCTCACCGTAAGCACCGCGCTCGTCCCGCTCGGGGGCTCAGCCCAGGCCGGTTCGGGCTGCCTCGCGACGAGCGCGCCCCGCGGGACCTGGAGCCTGGTGCCGGCGCCGGCCGCCGGAGCGGCCATCGGTCAGCTCGGCGACGATCCATGTCGGCTGATCGCGGTGACCGGTGCCCAGGTCGTCGAGACCAGCTCCGACGGCGGGTCGTCCTGGCAACCCACGGGGGCCCGTACCCCGGCCCCGATCGGCCAGATCGTGACCGGTGGCCTGCCTGCGGAGACCGCGCTTTTCCTCCCGCTGGCGCCGAGCTCTTCCCCGGCCGGGCTGTTCCGGACGACCGACGGCGGGCGCACCGTTTCAGCGGTCGCCGGACTCAACGGGCTGAGCGTCCTCTCGATCACCGCCGGGGCGGGTGGCTCGGTGTACGTAGCGGTGTCCGGCACCCCGGCTACGCGGATCGGTGGCCTGCCGTGCACGGCCAACGTGTGCGGCAGCACGGACGGAGGGGCGAGCTTCGCCGGCATCACCGGACCAGCCGGCGTCACCCCGGACTCGGTGTCCTTGGTCCCGGGGAGCAGCCAGAACTTATGGCTCGACGACACCAGCGCCCCGGGTGGCGTTTTCCAGTCCAGCAACGGAGGGCAGACCGCGACCCCCGTCGGAGCGAGCAGCGGGTGGACCGTGCATCAGGTCCTCGCCACGCCAGCTCGGGGCGGCGGCACCGAGCTGCTGGTGGCAACCGCACACGGCCTCGAGGCCACCGTCGATGGCGGGCAGACATTCAGCCAGAGCCTGCCGCTTCTCGACTTGGCGTCGATCGCCGTGGAAGCCCAGCATCCTTCAGCCTTGATGGCCATTACCGGCTCCCAGGTCGTGCGAACCGCCAACCTTGGTCAGGTCACCCACTCCGCCAGCCAGGGATTGCCCTCCTATTGCGGGCCGACCGACCTGCGTGGTGACTCCGAAGTTCCGACCACCTTCCTCCTGACCTGTGGCGCCGGCGGTGCGACCTACCGCTACCGCAGCGACGGCACGGATCTCGAGGGCACGCCACGCGCCGCATCCGGGCCGCCCGACTCCGTCCCGGTGGCCGGGTCGGACATCGCTATGCAGGCTTTGGTCGCGCTCGCGTTGCCGGCTGGATACGACAGCCTGCACAGCTCGATCGCGTTCGATGGGCAGCGGCTCATCTATACGACGGAGAACGACCAGGAAGGTGCTCCGGATGGCTTCCTGCATGCCATGGACACCCGGGGCCATCCCTTGCCAGACCTGCGGACGACCATCCCGCACGTGCTTCTGGGCGTTACCTACGACTCGTTGCGAGATCTGCTCTACGTCACCGACGCCACCGGCGGCGTCTGGTCGGTGGATCCCCGAACCGGACGGTCCACCCCAATGTTCGCAAGCCCGGTCTTCGCACGAACGGCTCTCAACCGCGCTGACCACGGCGATGCCGGGACGGGTGACCTGTCCTATGACCCGGAGATCGACCGCTTCCGGGCGATCGTTGACGCCGGCCGCCACGTCTACGAGTTGACCCGCACGGGCCAGGTGACCGGTAGCTGCCTGTTGCCGACGAGCATCCTGTCGGCGGCCAACCTGAACGACCTCCAGGCCCAGGCCACTAACAACAACACCGCGGATAACAACCGGTACAAGGCAGCAGCCGTCGTGGCGACCGGTAACGGCGACGCATACGTCGAGATGGAGGACGACGTCACGGTCATCCACATCGACCGGTCCTGCCATCTGCTCGCGGTCTTCCACCACCACCGCTACGCCGAAGCCAGCATGGAAAACGACGAGCTGGCCTGCGACACGGTGAGCTTCGCCAAGCCGGTCGTGTGGATCCGGGACGCCGACCTGCACGTCGTCACCGCGTACGAGGTGCCGAGCGGTTACTGCGCCCTGGCCACCGGACTGCGGGTGGCTCGGTCGGGGGCGACGGAGGCCTGCGTCGCACTTGACCTGGCCGGCAGTGGGCAGCCCATCCCGAATCAGCCGGTGCAGCTGTTCCGCGACCGCAGGCTCGTCGCGACCGCCACCACAGGTCCCCTCGGGAGCGGCTGCGCATCGGTCCCGAGCTCGAGTTCCGCCGAACTCCTCGGGGTATTCCTCGGCACCCCCGCCTACCGTCCCGCCTGGGCACTTGCGCCTCCGGCCGCGCCAAGGGCGCCCGTGGGACTGTTCCCGCCGCACCTCGGGGCGCCACCCGGGGCGGGACCGCTCGTTGGGTCCGCAACTGTCCCCGTCGTGACCGCACCGATCGTGCCAGTGTCGGGTCCGGTTCCAGCTCAGCCACCACAGGCTATCCAACCGCAACCTGGCGTGCAGCCCCAGCTCAACACGGTGGCCCAGCGGGAGAGCGAACCTGCGGCGGCGGACTCGACGGGGGATCAGTCGACCCACGAGTACACGGCACTGGCCGATCCACATCCGGCGCCTTTGCTCCCACTCGAACTCGGCGCCGCTGCCCTCCTCGGGCTCGCCGTCGAGCTTCGGCGCCGGGCGTCGCGGGTCCGCGCGCAACGCGGCTGACATCACCGAGCGACCGCCGCCGCCAGCCGACCCCGCGCCGCAGCTGGCAGGAACGTCGCGGCGGGCGTCGAAGACCGGTACGACGAGGTCCTTTCTGCCGGCGAAAGGTCGTGCATGCGCAGAGCGCCCGCGGCCAAGCTCGTGACATGGCCCCGGCTCCGGAGATGGCCCCGGCTCCGGCTCCGGCTCCGGCTCCGGCTCCGGCTCCGGACACCATGGCGCCCGATCCTCGCGATCGCGATGGGCGTTACCGTGCTCGTCGCGCCCGTGGCTGTGGCCGGCGCCCGGTCGGTCTATAGCCGGCCGGGGGTTGATCTCACGAGTGAAGTGAACCCGCTGGCCGGCTCTCTCGGCGCCGGCTTTCCGACGGTAGCCGCCCAGCTACCGTTCGGGATGATCTCCCCCGGCCCGATCACTACCACCCGCGTCGGCGACGATCCCGTCAACTACGTCGGGTACGCCTACCAAGACCCCGAAATCCGGGGGTTCGCGCTCACCCACTTCGACGGTGCCGGTATCCACATTGCCGGGGATCTCCCGATCATGCCCACGGTCGGAGAGCCGACCGGCACGCCCAGTCAATTCGCGTCGCCCTACAGCCACGGTGCGGAACTCGCTCGGCCCGGCTACTACGCAGTCACCCTCCTCGACAGTGGGATCCGAGCCGAACTCACCGCCACCGCCCGAGTCGGATACGAGCGATTCACCTTCCCGGCCGGACGGCGCGCGAACCTGCTCGTAGACGCGACCCGAAATAACAGCGGAACCGTGCCGGCCGTGGTCTCGGTCGCGACCAACCGGCGAGGCTTCAGCACGGTGATCCACAATCCATCGGGCGCTTACGACCTGTATGCCGAAGCGACGGTATCGACACCGTTCGCGACCTGGGGGCGCGTCGGCGAGGTCACGTACCTGTCCTGGCCGACCTCCGCTAACGCCCGGACGATCACGCTGCGGGTCGCGATCTCCTACACCGACCTGCGAGGGGCAGAAACGAACCTGGCCGCCGAAGGGAGGGGAGACTTCGACGCGATTGCCAGGAAAGCGGATCAGCTCTGGAACGCGCATCTGCACGATGTGACACTCGCCGGCGGCTCGGCGACGGCCACTGCGACGTTCTACACCGAGCTCTACCGCAGCCTGCTGATGCCGACGACATTCGACGATGCGGACGGCCGTTACCTGGGCTTTGACCACCAGGTGCATCAGCTCGCTCCAGGGCAGCACCACTACACGAACCTCAGTGGCTGGGACACCTACCGCAGCCAGACCCCGCTGCTCTCCCTGGTCGAGCCCAATGTCGGGCGCGACGTGGCTCTGTCCCTGCTCGACGACACGGCGCAGAGCCATGGGGTCATCCCGCGCTGGGTTTACGCGAACGACGACTACGGGATCATGGGCGGCGACTCCGGGACGGTTCAACTCGCCGAGGCGGTGGATGATGGGCTGCTCTCCCAGACGCAGTCGGAAGATGCCCTGGCCGATGCCGTCCGGCAGGCCACCACATTGCCGGCGGTGTGGCCACGCGAGCATCTCGACGCATATCTCCGCGAAGGCTTCATCGGCAACGACGTCTCCGGAATCGGCGCCGCGGAGACCCTCGAATACGCCATAGACGACTCGGCTATCGCGGCCATGGCTGGCCGGCTGAGGGTTACCCGCACTGTGGCGAAGTTCCGGGCGCGGGCTGGGTACTGGCGCAACCTGCTCGACCCGTCCGGGCACTTCCTGAGGCCACGCAACCGCGATGGTGCCTTCGCCAACCCCACGTCGATAGGTGCCGCGTCGACGTGGTCCCCGATTTTCCAGGACGGCTGGCAGGAAGGCACCGGCTGGCAGTACCTGTGGTCGGTACCGCAGGACGTCACCGGCCTGGCCGACGGAATCGGCGGCCGCGCCGTGACCGTGTCGCGACTCGATAGCTTTTTCAGCGCCGCCCTCCAGTCGAACACCGCCCCCGCAGTGCCGACGGCTCATGAGTACGGCAGTTTCTTCGGGGTGTACTACGTCGGAAACCAGTACACCCCCGCCAACGAACCAGACCTATGGTCCGGCTTCTACTACGACTGGCTCGGCGAACCCTGGCAGACGGCGAAGGTCGTACACGCGGAAATGGCCACCTACTCCACCCGCCCGGACGGGCTGCCCGGGAACGACGATGCCGGGGAGATTGCCTCCTGGTACGTCCTGGCCGCGCTGGGTCTTTACCAGGTAACACCCGGGGTCGACGGGTGGGAACTGTCGACGCCGACCTTTGCGGCCGAGAATTTGCGGGTCGGGTTCGGGCGGCGAAACTTTTCCGTCACCGCCCCCGGGGTCGCGGCGGGTGACCAGTACATCTCGGGTGCCCATCTCGACGGGCGCGGCTTCGACGCCACCTGGATCCCCGGCTCGACGTTGCGCTCGGGTGGTTCGCTGAGGATACAGACCACGAACGCCACCGGGTCGTCGTGGGGGACGGCGGCTGCGGCCCGGCCGCCTTCGCTCACCGCCGGCCTGGCCCCCTGAACCTCCCGCGGGCTGGCGACGAGCGGCGAGAACGGCCGGAAGCTCCGCTACGGCAGGTTGCTGAACGTGATTGTGATGGTCCCCTTGGTCGCGGGGGTGGGGCAGCTCGTAACGCCGACCGGGGCTGCCGGATCGATCGACACCGTGCCATGGGCCGCGATGGGGAGATCCTTGGCTGCGCCGCAGACGATCTCGGACGGTGCGGCCCGTCCGGTGGTGTTCACCGCGGGCCCGGCGTCCTGGAAGAAGATGGCCACCCGACGGCCGGTCGCGTCCTTCGCCGACAGCGTCACGTACAACTCGGTGGCGGAATTGCCGATCGCGTCGGCCTTCGGGCAATCCCCGAGGTAACTGCCTCCGACGACATAGGCGATACAGGGGTTGCTGTAGGACTCGATCACAGTCCGGGTCACCCGGACCGGCTTCGGCTTGGGCTTTGGCTTGGGCTTGTGGGTCGCGGCGCTCGCGCCGAATGCCGTCCCGATGATCATCGTCGCACTGAGCAACCCGATGGACGCCCGGCGGGCCAACGCACCGTTGACCATGTCCTGGGCCATTCCCTGCCTCCGATCGGAGCGGCCTCGACCGCCTTCGATCCGTCAACGCGCGAGCGCCGCGGAGGTTACGGGTGGGTATTCGGCAACCGTCCCGGTCCTTCCTGCCGGCGTGACGGGAGTTCCGGTGACTGCCCCGATCTCGCTGGACTTTGAACGGGACAAACGATGCTCAACGAGGGGTCCTCCCCCTCACCTAACCGTCCCCCCGACCGCGGACGCGGGCTGGGCCTGATACCGACCCAGGGGATCCGGCGGTTTCTACCCGGTCGGGGCGAACCTACGTCCGTTCCCGTCATGTCGCCGTAACACAAAGCCTCGAAGGTTTTCCTGGCCGTAACATGGGCGAAAGTCCTCGGCAATTCGGCCGGGCCAGGCTGCCGGTGACTCCGGTGACCACCCCGATTGGGAGACGCGTGCATCCGTCCTTCGCTTTGCCACACCTGAAACGCGACGGCGCGAAGGTTCCGTTCCGCGATCGGCTGCGCGCGGCCATTCTGAAGCCGGTAGCGCCCGACGCCACTCCCGCGACGCCGCTCTCCTCGGTCGAAGAGTTGGCGGCCGCTGTGCGGTCTACCGACGACAAGGAGCGGCTCATCGGACTTTCCATGGCGCCGCTTGCCGCCGCCATCGGGATCCTCGTGATGAGTGCCCTGATCGCCAACGACCCCCCGGCTCGGCTCAAGAACGGTCAGCCCAACCGCCTCCACGTGAGCGTGGCTCTCTATCACGAGCTGACGGTCGTGCTTCTTGTGATGTCCGTTCTGATCCTGGCTATGTCTCTGTCTCGCAAGCGTCTTTTCCTCGGCATCCTGTTGGCGCTCTACGGCCTGGCCATCTTCAACCTGCACTATTGGGGCTTCGGGATCCCGTTCCTGATGGCCGGCTCGTGGCTGTTGGTGCGGACCTACCGGCTGCAACAGGAACTTCGTGATGCCCCCGCTAGTGGAGCATCCCGCATGGGCTCGAGACGCGGGATCGATGACGCCCGGGCCACTCGTAAGCGCCCCCGCACGGTCGGTTCAAAGCAAGGTGGCGCGAACCGCCCAAGCGGTCATCCCCGTCGAAACCCACGCGGTGCAAGCTAGCGGCGATGAATTCCGTGTCGCCGGATGGCCCGAATCGATGGGCCGGCGATCAGCGGTGCCATCTTCGCCGGATGAGCATTCCGGCAAGGAGCACGAGAACGAGGAATAGGACTGCCGGAAGAATGAACACCTGAGCGGACGGACGCTCGGTCGCCACAGTACGGACCGTGGAGAGCAGGCCGGGGTCCCCCGCGTCGGTAATGGCGCGGATGAGTGCCGGCGGCGGGTGCAGACCACTGCCCGTGATCGCCTCTACATAGCGATGGCGGCCGACGGTGAACGTCGCACTGCACTCGTATCCGACCAGATTGCTGCCGCTTCCCCCCATCAACCCATGGCACCCGGACACGGCCACATCGACTGCTATTCCGTGCGCGCGCAGCCGGGCGATCTGTGCGTTCTTCTGCACGCCGGCCAACAGGAGCACAACAGCCAGCGCAGCCAGGCCGCCCATGCAGACGCCGACCACCACCCGACCGACCCGGCGGAAGTCAGCTGACACCCCGGCCCCGCGCAGGGTCATGATTGGCCCTTCGCAGCTGACGAGTTCTTGGCTCGTCAATTGGGCCTGCCCGCCGGTCGTTCGTGGTGCGCCGGCATCCGAGCGATCATGGCCGTCCATTCGCTGCTCACTCGCTCGCCGACAACCTGATGTCTTGACATTGCGCATGGTAGCGGAGCCATCGCCAACCTCGGACGAGGGTTTTCTAGTTCACGCGGTTGTCACATGAGTGTGACGGTGAGGAAACGCTCGGCCTGCATCCTTCGCGGCAGGGCGAACTTCATGTCGTGGCTCTCGCGCACCGTGCGCATGGGCCGTATCCATGGCAGGGCGCCGGCAGGCATTGACCAGACGAGAGGAGTACTAGCCGTGCAGCACCTGCTAGCTGGTGCAGTACCCGTTCCGTATCCCAGTTGGCTGAATTCGGGTGACAACACGTGGCAGCTGGTAGCCGCCACGTTCGTTGGTCTCATGAGCCTCCCGGCCCTGGCTGTCCTGTACGCGTCGATCGTCCAGAAGAAGTGGGCGGTGAACGTCCTGGCGATGATGTTCGCAGGATTCTCGCTGGTCCTCATCGCCTGGGTGTTGTGGTCCTACAAGATGGGTTTCGGGGCCACGTCGATCGGGGGCGGGGTGAAAAATGGGGTACAAACCCAGCTATCGGGCGTGGGGTGGGTCAAGCACTTCTTTGACAACCTGGTAGGACAACCGGGCGGCACCACCAACAGTGTCGCCGAAGAGGGCCAGGCTGTGTCGGCGGCGAATACCGCCATACCCTTCCATTTCCCCACAACGACCCTTGCCTACTTCCAGTTCGTGTTCGCCGCGATCACGCCGCTGCTGTTCATGGGCAGCGTGGTCGGCCGGATCAAGTTCAGTGCCTGGTGCCTCCTGGTGCCGCTGTGGTCGACTTTCGTCTACGGAATCGACGCCTTCCTGCTGTGGGGCGGCGGCTACTTCTCCCAGGAGGGGTCACTCGACTTCTCCGGTGGTTTCGTCATCCACATGTCCGCCGGCGTTTCCGGCTTCGTTGCGGCGTGGGTCCTTGGGCCCCGGCTCCTGCGAGACCGCCAGCACGCGATCCCGAACAACCTGGTTATGGCCGCGGTAGGCGCGGGCATCCTGTGGCTCGGCTGGAACGGCTTCAACGGCGGTGACCCGTACTACGCCGGGGCCGACGCCGCGGCCGCTGTGGTCAACACCAACCTGGCCACTGCGACCGGGGTACTGGTCTGGCTCGGGATGGACGCCTGGCTGACCAAGGCGAGGAAACCAACCTTCTTGGGCGCAGTGAACGGGATGATCTGTGGGCTGGTCGGGATCACACCGTGCGCCGGTTGGGTCAACGGTCGCGGCGCCATCGCCGTGGGTGTCATCTGCACGGTAATCGTCTGGGTCGCGTGGAACTACCTGTCCAAGGTGCGGCCGTTCTCGAGGGTGGACGATGCCCTCGGGGTCGTCTACACACACGGGATCGCGGGCCTGGCCGGGGGACTTCTCCTCGGGATATTTGGCGACCCGAACATGCTCGAATACGGTTGCGGCAGCCTCGACACCACCGGCCAGGTGGTCAACACCACGCAGTCGGCGTTCGCCACGTCGCACGGGGGCTGCACCCCCTTCTCCGTCAGCGGGCTGATGTACACCGGCTCGGCCCACCAGCTTTGGGAACAGTTCCGTGCCGCTCTGTTCGTGATCTTCTGGTCTGCCCTCGTGACCTTCATCCTCATGAAGCTCATTGGGCTCGTTCTCCGGGGTACGCGCTACCGTGACGAGATCCTCGAAATCGGCGACCTGGCTATCCATGACGAAGAGGCATTCCCCGAGGAGACGCTGGCCGTCCGTTCCGGCGTGATAGCTACGGCCGGCTCCGGGTCGACGCGGGCCGCGTCAGACCCGTCGCCGCCACCCGGCGACCGAAGGGAGATGCTGTGAGACTCGTCACCGCGATCATCAAGCCGCACAAGCTCGACGAAGTGAAGAACGCACTCCAGGCCCATGGCGTTCATGGCCTCACCGTTTCGGAGGTGCAGGGCTACGGGCGCCAACGGGGCCACACCGAGGTCTACCGCGGAGCTGAGTACCAGGTCGATTTCGTCCCGAAGATCAGGATCGATGTGGTCGTTTCGGACGAGGACGTGGCTGGCCTACTCGGGGTGATTGCCGAGGCGGCCAGCACCGGTGCGATCGGTGACGGGAAGATCTGGGTTACACCCGTCGACGAGGTGGTGCGGGTGCGCACCAGCGAGCGGGGCGCGGATGCTCTGTGAGCTCACGCGCGCGTGAGCGCGGACACCGAGGCGATGCCGGGCGGCCCATCACCTGGGTCTGCGCTAAGGAAACGGCTGGCCAGCGTTGGGGTGACCGCCTCGCCGGTGCTGTCGTGGCGCAGCCTCGACGTTGACCTAGTCGGCTACGAGGTTCGCCTGGAGGGGCGACCGATCCAGTTGTCGGCATTGCAGATCGAACTGCTTGCGGTTTTCCTCGCCGCACCGGAGCGCGTTTGGCACCGGGATGAGTTGGCCTGGCTGGTCGGCACCCGAGTGGCTCGCACCCGCAACATCGACGTCCACCTCAGCCGGATCCGTGGCCGGGCCGGGCGGGACCTATTCCTCGCGGTCCCTCGCCGGGGGTGGCGGCTGAGATGACGCCGGCTTTCGACGGGCTCCGGTAGGTAGTTCAGCTCACTGGACGAAACCGCACCGCCGGCTGAACAACCGTGGGAATGGTTGCCATCCACCCTGCTCGATCTTGGCCAGGACCCGAACCCGGGCCTGCCTGGCGCTCGGCAGGAGCCTCCTTGCAACGCCAACTCGGGGCAGGCGGACAAACTGCTGATCACGGGCTCGTTTGTCGTGCCGGATTGGAATCCATCGGCGGCGAAAGCCACCGGGAAGTGCGATCCCCCACCAGCTGGGTAATTTACGGCGATAGGCGGCGGGTGTCGGGTACCCCGCCGGGCCGATTTGGCAGCGGGACCGGTCTGGGGCGGCAGGCTGCGTTACGCCCGGCGGCCCAGGAAGTAGAGGAACTCCGTCTGCAGATCCGCACCCGCGGGTGGTTCCAGCTTGGGCCCGAAGACGTTGGGCTGGCGGATCATGTCGTCCATCGGCTTGAGAGCCTCGTAGGCGTGGCTAACTGAGTCCTCGTGGAGGCGCTCGTCCGCACCGACCGCCCGTGCCAGGTCCCAGGTGTGCACGAGCAGGTCCATGGACACGAACCGCCCGATGATCTGCCCGGCGGGCATCTTGCCGATCGGCCCGTCGATCTCTTTGGCCAGCACTTCCGGGTCTGCGGCGATCTCGTCGATCGCCCGAGATGCCGCCTCCCAAGCCTGCCTTGGGTCTTCGTCGCCGCCGAGGGGCTTCGACTCCCCACCTCTGACGCCGGCGATCACGCCCCGATGGCCCGCGACCACATGCGCCACCACGTCGCGGGCCTTCCACCCCTCGCAGGGGGACTGTGCCTCCCACTGGTGCGGGGCGACCGCCTTGACAGCAGCGTCGAAGCCCTTCGAGACCTGCCGGTACCTGTCTTGAACGTCGGTCATCCTCGGAGTGTAGGCGTCCCACTACCGGCAGCGCGCTTCGCCCGGATGCGGCAACGACGTCCGTCGCCCTCCCAGTCAGCCCCGAAAACCGCTTCGCCGGCTATCGCTATGGACGGGAGGTGTACGCGGCCTGGTCTGGCATTGTTGCGCACATCTGTGCCAACTGGTCGAGGGATGATTCCAACCCGTCACAGCCGTCTACCTGTGGTGACGGCGCCCGTCGTCACTGGAGCGTCAGAGGAGGGACCCGATGGGCAAGGTGGTGGCCGGGATCACGGTCTCGGTCGACGGCTACATCACCGGGCCGGACGACGAACCGAGCTGCGGCTTGGGCGTCGGCCGCGAGCGCCTCCACTACTGGGTGTTTGGTGGACCATGGAGCTACGACTCGCCTGGTCGGGGTAAGCCACCGGCACCGAAAAGCCCGCGTTCGTGGAGGTGCGCTGGCGGCGACGGCGAACAGCAGCACCCGCAGGTCGTGGATCTGCTCGGCGGACAGCGGCGGTGCCTCGGCCAGGCGGGCCACGATCCACTCCTCGCAGGTCATCGTCGGGCCCCCGCCGCCGCGCCTCGTAGTCGACGAGCTACGGGGCGCTGCGTCGCGCGTCATCGGCCGATGCCCATCCCACGGTCGCTCACCCCACTCGTCGCCGCCCTGCTCGATCGGCCCTACACCTCCAAGCACGCCAGCTACGACCTGCGCCGGCTCCGCCGAAAACGGTTCATCGAACGGGTGCCCGGACACAACGTCTACCGGGTCACTCCCTATGGCCGCGCCCACGCGACGTTCCTGTCCAAACTCGCCGCCCGCGCCGTCGTCCCCACGCTGACCGAACTCGACGCCACCGGATCACCC